>CBDVDJ010000089.1:0-8464 GCA_965372695.1 uncultured bacterium | reverse complement strand
AGTTCCTCGAGTTTCGTCCTCGACTCGTCGACCCGTTTCAGGCCCCGTTCGTGTTCGGCGATGAAACAACAGCTCAAACCCTCGTACCACAACCCGTACGCCTGCCCCTTCGAATAATCCAGGCGCTGGGCGAGCTCGAGCGCCTCGTTGGTCAGTTCTATCAAGCGTTGCGGGTCGTCGCCCGAGTAGTGCTCCTCGGCCATTTCCAGCAACAGGTCGACCCGCTCCGGCGAGTTGGCTTCGTCCGCCGTCATGGCCGTGAGCCTGGCTTCGAGATCTTGTAGTCGATCGTTCATTTTTTTCTCTTTGCGGGATTTGATCGTGGGGCAACTACGGATTTCTATTCTTGCTATAAATGATAGCACGGCCTAACATTTTGAGCAACGTCTTGCGCGAGAAAGTTGTGAAATGTATAACTTGCCGATGCCAAAATCGCCCACGAGGCGCGTTTGTCACATCCCGCGCTTGAATCCAGACGAGTGTTTATGTTATCATATACACTTGTCGCCCCGACCGGGGGTGCTGCGCCAGCCACGTTGCCTCAACAACCGCGCCTCCGTCTTTCACCCCGGGCGTCTCAAGCAGTAAACAAAAACATGGACCCCGCGGCGCCGCGTCTGCGCCGCCGACTCTCGTGCACAGGATCGGAGGTGATGCCCCCGCAGTGGATGTACGCTGCGACAACCCGACAGCAGCTCGGTTTATTCCTTATTTGATTTCGTGTAGTCCGTCACCGTCCCAATGCCTTGCTACCGAACCAGGAGGATAAACATGCGATTGCGTTACAAAGTAGTTTTCATTTTTCTCTGCGTCGTTCTCGTCGGCGGACTCGCCGACGACAGCGCCTTTTCCCAGACCCGATCCAGATCGGGTGAAGATCCCGCCTCATCCTACGGCCCGATGATCGAGTCCAGTCTTCCCGTCGACATCGCTCCCTCTTTCGATCTGCGCAACAAAGACGTCCGGCGTCCCGTCGGCGCCCCGCCACTGGGAGCCAGCTGGAACGGGTTTAATTTCCTCGATAACGCGACGAA
Organism: uncultured bacterium; assembly: GCA_965372695.1. Classification (GTDB taxonomy): domain Bacteria; phylum Krumholzibacteriota; class Krumholzibacteriia; order WVZY01; family JAKEHA01; genus CBDUWU01. The sequence continues at coordinate 7,430 of CBDVDJ010000089.1, read as the reverse complement.
CACGGGCGGCTGGTATTTTATTCCTCCCGACCCCATCGGCGCCGCCGGCCCGATGCACGTCGTCAACGTGGGCAACGTTACCATTCAATGGTTCAACAAGGCCGGCGTTCAGCAATTCCAGGCGAGCCTGCAGAACTTCTTTGCGCCGCTCGGCCCGCCGCTGGGGACGTTCACTTTCGATCCGAAGGTGATATACGACCAGTACGCCGAGCGTTTCGTCGTCATATCACTCGAACGATTCGACGGCGGGGGCGCGGGGGACAACTCGTACATCCTCGTCGCCGTATCCAAAACGAGTGACCCTAACGCCGGCTGGTGGTATTACGCGATCAACTCGAAGGTCACGGTCGGCGCCGGCGACACATGGGCCGACTATCCGGGCCTCGCCATCGACGACAAGGCCATCTACATCACGAACAACATGTTCCCGTTCAGCACCAGCGCCGGGTCGTACGGCGTCCGCCTGTGGATCATCGACAAGAATCCCTTCTACTCCGGCGGCGCGCCCATTTCGAGCATCTATGATCCTTACGCACTGGCCGGCGTATCCGGCAACGAATCGACCACTCAACCGGCTCACACTTTCGGCGCGCCTCCCGCCGGACTCGGTACGTTCCTCTGTACGTACAGCGGCTGGACGAACGGCGGAGTCGGCGGCTCCGAGTGGCTCCACATCATCGAGGTCGCCGATCCACTCGGCGTCGGGGGCGGGCCGTTCTTCACGCAGGGATGGTGCCCCGTCGGCGACATCGAAGACATTGGCAGCCCGTGGGGTTGGCCGGCACTGGCCGACGCGCCCCAGTTCGGAACCGCGGCGACGATCGAGGTCAACGATCGACGCGCCCTGAACGCCGTCTGGCGCGACAACAACCTGTACATATCGACAACGATCACGCCCAACGCCGGCGTCGACGCCAACCAGACCACGGCGCACTGGTTCCGCGTGAACACAACGGGCGGCATCGGCGCTCTGGCGCTCGCCGACCAGGGTGACGTCGGCGCCGAAGACCTCGGCACGGCCACGTACACGTTCTTTCCGTCGGTCATGGTCGACCACTGCGGCGGCATGGCGATCGGTTTCGCCGCCTGCAACCAGTCGATGTACTGCGGCGCCTACTACACCGGCCGCAAAGCAGGCGACCCCGCCGGCACCGTCCAGCCAACGGGCGTACTGGCGGCGGGCCAGGACTACTACCTCCGCACATTCGGCGGGTCGCGTAACCGCTGGGGCGACTACTCCGGCCTCGCCCTCGACCCGATGGACGAGGTGACGTTCTGGGTGTACAACGAGTACGCCATGACACGCGGCACCCTGCTGGGCGGGTCTCCGGAAGACGGGCGCTGGGCGACCCGCTGGGGCAGCTTTATTCTCGGCTGTCCGCCGGTGGCCGTCGCCATCACCGGATTCGAGGCCCGGTCGTTCGCCGGCGGGGTCGAACTCACTGGCTCGTTCGCAACCGATTCGGACCAGCTGCGCGTCAATATCTATCGTTCGGGCGGAACTCAGGCCGAAGCGATCCGCTACAAGAGTATCGAGCTGGTCGACAACAACCAGTTCCGCTACGTCGACACCAACGTGCAGCCCGGTGAGTCGTATCGCTACTACATCGGCGTTGTCGACAAGGACGGCGAGTTTCTCTCGCCGACGATGGAAGTCGTTATCCCGCTGAACGAGGCGGCGCTCCTGCAGAACGAGCCCAACCCGTTCAACCCCGTAACGACGATCAGCTTCATGATGCCGTCCGCGCAGCACGCACGGCTGGCCGTCTACGACGCGAGCGGCAAACTGGTCCGTACGCTCGTCGACGGCGTGACCGGCTACGGAACGCATCGCGTCGAGTGGGATGGAACCGACAACCTGGGCAACAGTGTCGGCTCGGGCGTCTATTTCTATCGCCTCGAGGCGGGAAAGTTCCAGCAGGCGCGCAAAATGGTGCTCCTCAAATAAGGGCACATTAGTGTCTTACAATGCGCCTGATGCCCGAAGGAGCGTCAGCCCCGTACGGGTATAAGGGGCCGCCAGGCAGCTCGCGCAGGCAGGACCCCCGTGGGTACAGCGTATCCACGGGGGTTCTTGCGTATGCAGTCCCACCCCGGCAGCGGCCCGATTTCGGCTCCTCACTTCTGGCCCCCTGTGATAATATCTTATCCGATGCAACCAATCGCATCGTCCCCACGATCCAGGCGTTCAAACATGGAGGTACCAATGAGTTCCACTTCTTCCACGCGAGTCGGCCGCTGCGCCGTCGTGCTGCTCGCGCTGGCCCTGGCCGTTCCTTTTCTCACCGGTTGTTCCACCCTCGGTATCGCGACGTCCGACGACCTGACCGCAATGGAAAGCAGCCTTCGCAACTCGAACAACGCGACCAACACGCGCATCGACAATGTCGAGAAGAGTACCGGAGACATGCAGGCTGAGCTGACCCAGATCACGACGAGTCTCGATTCTCTCAACGTACGGTTCGCGAGGGCCGCGACGTGGCTCGAAACCATGAGCCTGGATACGATCGCCGAAGAATCCAAAAAAGCGACTGAAGAGGCCAGGGCCGTCGCAGCCGTGAGCCGGGTATTTTTCCAGAATTACCTCGAGTGGATCAAGGAGCAGCATGCCGCGCTCGATCTGCAGATCAAGACTCTCGAAGCGCAGGTGAACAAGGCCCCCGCGGATGCCTCCAAAAAGGCGGACACGAAACCGGCCGACTCCGGCGGCGGAGACTCACCGGGAGACCAGGACAAGGACTAGCGGCCGATCGTCCGCCCGCAGGGAGGAAACCAGGAGCATGAGCCAGCTGTTCGGAAGTATCGAGGGGGGCGGCACCAATTTCGTGTGTTGCGTGGCCGGAGGGCCCGACGACGTTCGCGGTGAGCTGCGCTTTCCAACCACCACGCCGGACGAGACCATCGGACGCGCGATCGACTTCTTCGACAACCAGGAGCGCAAATACGGCAAGCTTGCGGCACTCGGTATCGGGTCGTTCGGCCCGATCGATCTCGAGCCGGGTTCGCTCTCGTACGGATACGTGACGTCCACCCCCAAGCCGGGGTGGAAAAACACCGATTTCGTCGGCCGGATACGGGAGAGGTTCGACGTGCCCATCGGGTGGGACACCGACGTCAACGCCGCCGCCCTCGGCGAACACGTCTGGGGCGCCGCGAAACGTATGAATACTTTTATATACCTGACGGTGGGCACCGGCGTGGGAGGCGGCGGCATGATCCGGGGCCGTCTCATGCACGGCCTGGTTCACCCCGAGATGGGACACATCGCCCTGCCCCACGACCGCGAAGTCGACCCCTATCCCGGGCGCTGTCCTTTTCACGGGGATTGCCTCGAGGGTATGGCCGCCGGGCCCGCCATCGCGGAACGATGGGGCAAACCGGGCAAGGAGCTGCCGCCCGACCACGACGCCTGGATCCTCGAGGCCGAGTACATGGCCCTGGGGCTCCGCAATTTTGTGTGCACGCTCTCGCCGCGGCGCATCGTGCTCGGCGGCGGGGTCATGAAGACACCGGGGCTTATTCCCCGCATTCGCGCGAGGCTGCTCGAGCTCCTGGCCGGCTACGTCCAGCATCCCGCTATAGTGGACGATATCGACAATTTCGTGGTGCCGCCCGCTCTCGGCGACCAGGCCGGGATGCTCGGCGGCATCGCTCTGGCCCAGCGGGCCCTGGACGGGAAAACGTAGCGGCCTGCCGGGTCCCGCCGTCTCCCCCCTGGAGACGGCGCGCCCGGGGAAGGCGGCGCGGACCGGAAAAACAACCGATTTCTAGGTATTTCCGCCCCGTTTTGGGTTAGAATGGTACCGGTTACCAGCCGCACCGATCATCAAACTCTACCAATGAAAATCGAAACTATGCCTGACAACGCATCCGGTATTTTTGAGCCCCTTAAACAGGGTGGCGGGTTCCTGCGCGATCCCGCCCGTTCGTTCAAATCCGACAGGACCGACATTTTTGTTCCGCAGAAACTCATATCCCGTTTCGGGCTGGCGCCCGGCGCCCTCGTTGTCGGCCCGACGCGTTCGACCAAACGGGGAGTGCAGCTATCCGACATCGAATCGGTGTGCGGTCTGCCGCCCGACGACTTTCGCGGACGGACGCCGTTCAAGAAACTGCTCGCCATCAATCCGGAAACGCGCTTCCACCTTGGCAAAGGCGGCAACCCGTCGATGCGCATCGTCGACATGATCGCGCCCATCGGGCACGGGACGCGCGGCCTTATCGTGGCGGCACCCAAGACGGGCAAGACGCAGTTGCTCGAGGACCTGACCCGCGCAATCTACGACGACGCACCCGACGCGCGCGTCGTCGTTCTTCTCATCGACGAACGCCCCGAGGAAGTGACGCACTTCAGTCGCCAGGTTCCCGCCGAAGTGCTGGCCAGCAGCAACGACCAGTCGCTCGAGGAACACGTCCGGCTGGCCCACCTCTGCATGGCCCAGGTCTGTTGCGAACTCGAATGCGGACACGACGTGGTGGTACTGGTGGACAGCATCACGCGCATGGGAAGGGCCTTCAACTCGCACGGCGCCGGTTCGGGAAGGACGATGAGCGGAGGTCTGGACAGCCGCGCGCTGGAGATCCCGCGCAAGTTCTTCGGGATGGCGCGCAACGTCGAAGACGGGGGTTCGATTACCGTGCTCGCCACCGCGCTCATCGATACGGGGTCGCGGATGGACGACATGATTTTCGAAGAATTCAAGGGGACCGGTAACAGCGAGATCGTGCTGGACCGCGACCTGGCGGACAACCGCATTTTCCCGGCCATCCGGATCAAGGAATCCGGCACCCGCCGCGAGGACCTTCTCTTTTCTCCCGAGGAACTCGACGCGATCAACATGATTCGCAGGCAGACCGTGGACCTGCCGCCGCGCCAGGCGATAGAGGGATTGCTGAAGCTGCTGGATAAATACCCGACCAACAAGGAACTACTGGCCAGCCTCAAGATAGGGTCGTGATTGCTTCGGGCAGCCGGTTACCCCAACACCGAGCCACTGAAAACCACGAGTATAAACGTGACCATGGCGCCGAAACCGGCCAGTCCGGCCACGACGACACCGAGCATGTTTGCCCGCCATTCTTTTCCGGGTTTTTCCGGAATCAAGTGAAAGCTCATCGTCACTGCTCCTGTTGGTGGAGAAACACGGACAGAGTCGCTCGAGACGCCGGCGACCCGGCCCGATATTGACTTGCGATCCAGATAGTTAGTTTACACTAATTATCGGCGCGGGTCAACTCTCCAGTTTTACCAACTTGTTTATCTACAACAGGTTTGTGACAACTTTCACGAGGTCTATGTGCCGTCGTCGGTGCGCTGCAGGCGGGCGAGCGCCAGGATTTCTTTTTCCAGCCCCGCTTCGTCGCCCGCGCTGAATCCGACGTGACAGACCAGAATCCTGCCCTCGCGGTCGATCAGGTACGACGTCGGAAACCACTTGATGCCGAACTGTTTCTTCACCAGGAGTTTCTCATCTTCGGCCGCGAGCAGATGGTAGGTGAGGTTCTTTTCGTCGATGAATTTCACGGCGCGGTCGCGGTCGCCGGTGGCTTCGACGGCCACCACGGAAAAACCCTTGTCGCGGTACTTCTTCCAGAGCGGCTCGATGCGTGGCAACTCCACGCGGCAGCCGCCTCACGTGGGAAACCAGAGGGCCAGCAGGGTAACGTCCCCCTGGATGTCGGAGAACCGGTGGCGGTTCCCCTGGTAATCGGGCATCTCGAAGTCGTCGAGCCGGGGGGCGATCTCGAGCCGCAGATCGGCGGCCCAGGCGTCGAATCCGTCTCCACCGCCACGGGCAGTGGCCCAGGCCTCTTTCAACCCGGCGAGCGCATCCTCGTTCTGCATGACAAGGGCATCCAGCGCGAACCGATCGATCGCCGCGTCGAAGTCACCCTGCATGATCAGGGCCCGGCCCCAATACAAGTACAAATCGTATTCCGGGATGTCGAAGTAGTAGCGCGGTACCATCTCGTCCGCCGCGGCAAAGTCGACCAGCGCTCCGTCGACGTCTCCCAGATTGGCCCGTGCCCAGCCGTCCTTGACCAGCAGCATCCCCGTGCGAAGATCGACGGCGGCCGCGACCTCCTCGTCCGTCAGTTCGCGCGCCGTGTACTCCCGGCGGTAAGCGTCCGCACTCACCATCGTCCCGGCCTTCGTGCAGTACTCGCGCGTCATTTGCCATTTTCCGGCTTTTACGGCACCCTCGATGACATTCCAGTGGTCATCGAAACCGAGTTCGCCCGCCGCCTCCAGACGCCGGGCCAGCTCGACCATCCTGTCCGTTTTCCCCGCCTCGCCATAGCAGGCGATCATCAACTTGTCGACGTCCACGGCGGTCTCCGGATCGTCGATCCTCGCCCGCAGCGTCTCGGCATAACCGAGGGCTCCCGCCTTGTCGTCCATTTCCGTTCCCTGGTACCAGTAGATGGCGTCGAGCGCGGCGGCTGTGTGTTTGCTCGCCGGGTACTTTTCGAGGAATTCTTTGGTGATCGTCACCCTTTCGGCCGGCGAGTCCATGATATTCCGTTTTACCCGGACCTCCGCGTAGGCCTCGTCCACAGCGGCTCTCTTTTCCGTGGCCGATTCCCCGCCTGATCCGTCACCGCCGCATCCCGCCACGGCGAACGCGCCACAGAGCAGGATCGCCATCAGGTGCTTGTTCATACGTCCTCCAGATCGGTGTCTTCTCCACGTCGTGCTCCCACAAGCATCCATAGTGCCATCCTCTAGCTCCGAATTCAAGAGAGGGTCGCCAACCGACGCCCACCCCCCCCCCCGGGCGGGGGATTCGACGCACGGCGGCAAACGTGCTAATATGTGCGCTTTGTCGGCCGTGCCAAGGCACGGCTCCCCGTTTCGATCCCCGGCCGCAAAGGAGTTACCGTGTCCCACGATGCCCCCCATTCTGCGTCCCCGCCCAGAATTTCCATCTGGAAGCAATTTCCCGGTTCGTTCTGGGCGGCGAACGTCATGGAGATCTTCGAACGCATGGGGTGGTACGGCTTCTTCGCCGTCAGCAGCCTCTACCTCACCGGGGCGGTCGCGGACGGAGGACTGGGACTGTCCAGCGAAGACAGGGGAGTGATCCAGGGGTTGGCGACGTTTTTCCTCTACCTGTTCCCCGCTGTGTTCGGCGCTCTGGCCGACCGTTACGGCTTCCGGCGTATGTTCCTCGCTTCGTGTCTCGTGATGATACCGGGGTATCTCCTCCTCGGCATCCCCAACGGGTTCTGGGGATTTCTGGCTGTGTACTTCCTCGTCGCCATCGGCCACGGCATGTTCAAGCCCGTGGTCATATCGACGGTCGCCAAGGCGACCACCGAAAAGACCGGGAGCATGGGATTCGGCATCTTCTATATGATGGTCAACGTCGGCGGCTTTCTGGGCCCGATCGTGGCGGGCATCATCCGCGGGTGGGACTGGCAGTACG
>CBDVDJ010000088.1:0-8530 GCA_965372695.1 uncultured bacterium | reverse complement strand
GGATGGAACGGAGGCTGGTCAGCACCATCTCCTCGTCGTCCACGAGAACGATTGTTTCATTATCGTTGTTCGTCGCGTTCATTTCTGCTCCTGTTTATCGGTCGGTTCGTGAATCTGAAAATTACTCCCACGCGGCACAAAAATCAACCGGCGAGTAGTGCATTCGGCACGCCGGTCAGTTCCCCGCGGGGAGCACGACCCGAAACGTCGTCCCCACCCCCGGTTGGCTTTCTACTTCCACTTCCCCGCCGTGATCCTTGACGATCTGGTAAACGATCGAGAGACCAAGCCCCGTCCCCACTCCGGCGCCTTTGGTGGTAAATCCGGGGTCAAAAATTTTCGACAGGTTTTCGGGGTCGATTCCCCGGCCGTCGTCGGAGACTTCCACAACGACGCCTCCTCCGGATTTCCGTCTTCTGGTGGTTACGGTAATGGTCCCGTTCCCTTCGATCGCCTGGGCGGCATTCACGAGCAGATTCATGAACACCTGGTTGAGTTGATTCGGGTAACATCGGATGCGCGGGATCTCGCCGTAGTTCTTGACGACTTCGATCCGGTTCTTCATCTGGTGATGAACGAGCGTCAGCGTGCTCTCGATGCCCTCGTGCAGGTCGGCGTCCTTGCGTTCGGCCTCTTCGAGGCGGGCAAAGTTCCTCAGACTATTCACAATGTTGACGATTCGTCTCGTCGCCATGCGACTTACCGTATTGACTTCATCGATCGCATCGATAAGTTTCAGCAACTCGGGATTCTCGCGTACCTCGGCCGGCGTCGACGGGTCCGACACGAGGGTGCGAATTTTGTCGAACGTACGGATAAATATATCGACGTTGCTGTGAAGAGCGCCGAGCGGCGTGTTTATCTCGTGGGCGACACCGGCGACGAGGTTTCCGAGCGCGGCCATTTTTTCCGACTGCACCAGTTGTGCCTGCTTTTCGCGTAATTCCCGGGTTCTCTCCTGGACCTTCTGCTCGAGGTCTTCGTTGGCCAGCACGAGCTCTTCCCGCAGACGGGTCCGCTCCGTAATGTCCCTGCAGATCCTCTGAATGATCCGGCGTCCGCCAAAATCGATTATCGAGGCGGTTACTTCGATCTTGACGACGGTGCCGTCTTTGCGTTCGAAGCTCATATCGCATTCTTCGCCCTTTCCCTCCGACACGACGCGTTCGAACAGCACCCTGGCCAGTTCCTTCTCGGCGCCGGGGTGGAGTTCCCATATTTTCATTCCGGCCAGTTCAGCCCCGGTAAACCCCGTCACCTCTTCCGCTTTGATGTTGGCCTCGATGATACGTCCCGATTCCGGGTCGATTCCGAATATCGCGTTGCCGGCGTGTTTGATCATCATCCGGCATTTTTCCAGCTCGTCTTCCATCCGGGAGAAATCACCGTTATCGTTCACTGTCGTCTTCCTTCCCGTCATGGCGACTCATCGGGCGGATTGCGCCGGACGGGGCCGGTACCGACCCGTCCGATAAGACCCCGGATTCGTCCGGCAACATTTTTGAGAACGGCTCTCGTGATCTCGGTGTGGTCGGAGAGGAGTTCATGAAAGTCGTCGCGATCGATGCGCAGCAAATGGCTGTCCTCGACGGCGGTCGCCGTCGCAACACGCGGCTCGTCGTCGAACAGCGACCAGGTCCCGAACGCTTCCTTTTCGCCCACGGTCGTAATCACTTCTCCGTCGCGATCGAGCTTCACCTTGCCCCCCGCCACCACGAACATCGAATCGGACTCATGGTTGACCTCGTAGATTACGTCGTTCTCGAGATACGACACTTCCTCGGCAATCGCCGCGATGTAGGCGAGCTGCTCCGTTACGACGTGCGAGAACACGTCTACGTTCTGGAGGAATATGACTTTTTCGATCGTGGTAAACATTTCCGGTCCTTTCGCGTTCCGTGCCGGAACGTACCGTCATTCACTGGTAAGATGTCAACCGATGCGCTCCAGCGCAAGCCGCGCCGTTTCCCGGACTACCGGGTCGGGGTCGGAGGCCGCGGCGCGAATCGCGTTCTGGACTTCTTCGGCGTTTGAATCCATCGCACAAAACAGGGCACACGTCTTGAGCCAGGCGTCGTCACCCTCAATCAGCTTGAGAAGCGCGTCGTCCTTCGTCTTGACCTCCAGACCGAACAACTCCACACCCCGGCTGATCGCCACCGACTCGGAAACACGATCGACGATCGGAAACAGGTACTTCTTTACGTTTCGTCCGACCACGTTGTCGAGGAACTCGATCGCGCTGGCGTGCTTGCCCTTGTCGGAGCCGACAATGCCCAGGTAAGCGTGGTAAATATCCCGGGGCGGATAGCTGAGGCCAAGCAGGCGGAAAACACGTTCGAGGTTCAGGGTCAAACGCTCGTCCAGAGCCCGAACCAGGAGCGTGTCCCCGTCGGATCGGCCGCCGGACTCCTGCAACGAGGCGATCTGGAGGATTTCGTAGTAAATCCGCGTCTCCTCGACAAAGGCTTCGTTGATCCTCCGTTCCTCTATCCTGAGGTCGGGATATCGGTGCTTCAGTTTGTTCAACGCTTTTACGACCCTGAAACGCAGGGACGTATCCAGCCCCGCCAGGTTCGATACCAGCGCCTCGACCGATTTCTGTGTTGGTATACGACCCAGGACGACGGGCATATAGCGGCGCACGGCCAGCGGCGTGCGATCGTCTCCAAGAATGTCGCTCAGCGTTCCGACGATGCCGTCGCCGAACTCGACGAGCGCGTCCCGCGCGTATCGGCGCCGTCGGCGGTCGAGGAGGTATTCGATGAGCGTCGGGATGTACACGCGCAGGCGGGTCTCTCCGATACTCGCAATTGCCTCGGCCACCACGCGGTCCGAGTCATCCTTCAGCAGCGGGTCGATGATCCGGCGGATTTTCGCAGCGGGTCCGGCGCTACCGAGCGCCCCGGCGGCACGCGCCAGCTCGGCCCGGACGGCCTCGCCCGAACCCGACGGGTGCGCCCTGCTGCTATCGAGCAACCGGGCGGCACGATCCTGGTCGATGTCATGCGTTTTCTCCGCCATGAATCGTAATTCGCTGGCCGTGACGCGGGGATCGTCATCCGCGTTCGCGGCGCTCACAAACGGCGCCACCGCATCCGGCCCGTCGAGTTCGTCGATCAGCCCTATCACCGCCAGCCGCACCTCGGGATCCTCGTCGCGGACGAGCGCTTCGGCCCGTGCCCTGACGACATCGGGGGCAAGCCGTGAGAGCAACTGAATCGACTTGAGCCTCACCTGCCCCGACGCAGAACTGAGGAGCGGCTCCAGGTCGCCGGCGAGCGACTTGTCCCTGGCCGCCGACAACAGGTCGAGCGCGTACAAGACCTCACGGTCGTTCTCGCTCGCCAGAGCGCCGCGCAGAGTTTGCACGGTCGCCGCATCGGTGATGTTGACCGTCAGTTGCGACGCATCGATCTCGCGCCTCGCCAGCGCATCACGAAAGGCATTGACGTACTGTTTCCGAATGAGAACGACCAGTGTGATCCAGACGGCCAGCAGGCCGACGACAACGAGACTCAACTGCCGGACCGTAAAACCGAAAACGACGGTACAGAGGAGCAGCGCGCCGCCGGCCATTCCCCTGGACCAGCGATCGACGAACATGTCGATAAACACCTTGGTCCTCTTTTTGATTTGCAGAGGAATCGGAAGATAAAGCAGCTCGCGGCCGGTCTTGTCGAGCGAATACTTGAAAGCTCCGTCTGCCCCCCGAAGAAGAATCGCCGCCATCAGCCCGGGAAAAATGAACATCGTGACCGACCCGAACAGGAGCCCTATCGGCAGAAACATTATGATGCCCGTCACACCCAGCACGCGCAGAAGCCGGTATGAAAACACGATCTGGAGGAGAAGAGAGACGAGACTGAGCCGGCCGTAAAACGTTCCAAGAAACGAAGTGAGTGCCTGTTTTTCGGGAAAGGCGTCGACCGAGATCGTCTTGAACTGGTAGTCGACGAACGAGGCGGTGGCCATGGTCAACCCGATGATTCCCACGAGATACGCAAGGTGCCGGGACCGCCTTATCATTGAGAACATATCGGTGAGCTTTTCTTTGGCTTCCTCTCTGCGCACCGGACGCCTCGGAGCTCCCTCTTCGCGCCGGCCCTTCAACACCCGCCGCCAGACCAGCCAGACGATGGCGGTAAAGGCGGCGATGAAGACCATGCAGAAGTACAACAGGTCCTCCGTGGCCACCCCGAACCGGCTGACGATGAGGCTGGTAACCTCGCCGCCGGTCAGCGCGCCCAGGATCCCGCCCAGATTCAAAAAGGCGAACAGCCGTTTTCCCTGCGCCGGATCGTATACGGCGTTGGCAAAGAGCCAGTACTGCGATGCCGCCAGGGCCCCGTATATACTCACCCAGATGTAGAAAACATAAAACACCCACGACGATTCCAGATTCAGCATCCACCGGAGCGCCACGAGGTTCACGATCATAAGGACGGAAGTGATATAGATCAGGTGCGACAACTTGAACGTTCGGCTCGCCCTGGCATAAAACGTGGTGATCGGCGCAATAATGAGCGCCGTCAGGATGAAAACCAGCGGAAGCTGGGCGGCACCCAACTTGACCAGAAAGAGGCTGTCGCGGGCCGGCTTGAGGAGGTAATAGGTAACGAGGATGAGGTAATAATATGAGAACATCAACAGGGTGAGAAACATCTCACCCTTGCGGATGTCGAGAAAACCACTGGTGATTCGCTTGAGCACGGTCGGCGTTTAGCGGGATTCGATCGTTATAGTTTCCAGAACCGGATAGGGGCGCACGGTGTCGGGGTCGACTCCGACGGTATTGACGGTCAGACCGGCCGTATCCACTTCCACAATTGAATAGTGGTGAACGAAAAAGTTGGCGACATTCCTGACATCGAATCCTTCGTCCCGGTAGGAATCGAGCCGTTTCTGGATCTCGTCGTCGCCGGGCAGGGAGCGGATCGGCGCACCGCCGCCACTGGTGATCAGCATGTGAATGGTTTTTTCCCCGCCGGCGTCACCGCCATCGCCGATCCGCGCGATGGTGTTGTGTTGATAGAGGTGTTCGTGACCGGCCATCAACAGTTGGACGCCTTCCTCGAAAAAAAGGTCGAGGAGCTCCCGCCTTTTTACGAGCAGATTACGACCGTATGACGGATTTGTCCAGTCGGAGAAGTGCCGGCCTATAGTAACGACGGCGTGGTGCATGGCGACGATCTTGAACTTTTGACTCCTGGACGCCAGTTCTCGTTCCAACCACGAAGGTTCTTTCGAACCCGGCGGAGAAACAAACCATTTTATCCAGAGTTGATCCTGTGAATCGTCGTCGATGTTCTGGTACTGATCCAGGATAAAATCGGAATCGACGACGAATATCGCCACGTCGGGAAAATCGAGTACGTAGAAGCGCGGATAGTCGAACACGGCCCTGAAATTGGGATACCCGTACATCTCGTCATTCGCCCGGTCGTGATTGCCGATCACGGGGACGAACGCGACTTCATCCAGAAGCGGCACGTCGAAGCGGTTTTCCTGAATGAACGTCTCCCAGTGCTCCGGCCGCCGGCCGTCGTACATGCAGATGTCGCCGAGATCCATCAGGAAATCGGGCTTTGAGTCCACGACCTCCGCATATACGGCGTCGCGAACCATCCGCCGCTCGACTCCGCCATAATCCGGGTCATTTCTCAGCCAGTCCACACCGCCGACGGCGCCCTGCCCGAGGTTATAGATATAATAGAAGGGAAATATGAACGCCTTCCACGTCCACCACACGTCCTTGCTGGCGAACTTCTGCTTGATGCGCAGACCGGACTGGGTGTCTCCGTAGGCGAGGAACCGCGGGTTGGCGGCTTGCGGACCGGCGTCCATCTTCCTGGGGATCTTGTAAAACTCCTCGGGGTACGTTTCGGACACCAGCCCCTTACGGGCACAGGCCCCGGCCAGGAGCGCCGAACCGCACAAGAGCAGGGAGAGGGTCAACGAAACGATTTTCCCGGGCACGAGGGTCCTTTCTTGAAACACGTCGCTATTGGTTGGTCACGAACGATGAGTTGTTCTTACACGGGGGGTGGAGCAGTCGCCGGGACCGGCCGGAAGTCCCAATGTAGGAAAAAGCCGCCCGGAAAGTCAACGCTTACGGGCGGCCATTGGTCAGATCGGATGCGAAATATGAGGCAATAATAGTTGGTTTCAGCTTCCCCTTTTACGATCCGCCGCCATCGACGTCGGAGAGTCCGGAGCCCGTCTCCCCGCCGTCCAGGGCTTTGCGCTTCTCCGGCTCAGCCGGCGTCTTGCGCGAGGACCTGTCCTCGACTTCAATGTCCATCCCGTCCGGATCGCACTCGAAAGAGATCCTGCCGTTACCGGTCTTCGCGCTGAACGTCCCGGTGATCTTGCCGATGTCGACGTCGCCTTTGCCCGTTTTGATGTCGACACTGTAGTTCTCGGGCACCCAGACCTCGAAGGTCACGCCCACGGCATTTTTACACGACTCGGAATTGGCAACGCCCTGCAACTCGAGGTTTTTCCCTCTGTGCCGCGCCTGGACCAGAAAATCTTCCAGGATCGTACGCGCGTTGTATGGACTCCCGGCGCGCGTCGTCTTGGTGATCACGACCCTGATCTGGTCGCGGGACCACGTATTGACCTTTACCGAACCATTGGTCGTACCGAGCGACAGCGCGCCACCCTGGACGACGTCGAACATCATGTCGATGGATTCGGCGTAGTCGTTGCCTTTTTTAAACAGCTCGCCGGTGCGGAGTGGATCGAAGTGTTGCTCGCCGGCAACCAATAAGGTGCCGGACAAAGTCGTCAGCGCGAGAACCAGAAACAGAAACAAACTTCTCTTCGCTGAGTTCATTTCCGTGCCCCTTTCCTGTACTCGTGGGGTGCCTGGGTGGATAACAAAAATATAGTGTCCAAGCTGTTATATTCAAACGATTTTGACAGTTTTTTCATCATACGCCCGTATGGGTTCCGGGATCGAATCCCCGATGGTTGTGAGATGCCCTTTTATACTAAGACGCCCGGTTCCGCCGGAAGGTTTCATCCACGACCGAATTTTGTTGCACAAACATTCAGCGATGTAATCTATTTATCTACAACATATTAAAACCTGGCGGTCGCATCCGGTCCGGGAAGGACTATAATGGGCGGCGACAATTGTAACCTTCACCATACTCATCCGTTTCGTGAATAGACGATGAAAGAACCGTTTCGAAGACTGGCCGCACGCTACCAGGACAAGGTTTACACCTTTGTCTACTACAGCCTGAAAAGCCACGAAGAAGCGGAGGACGTCACCCAGGAAGTTCTGATGAAGCTCTGGCAGCACCAAAACGAAGTCAACCCCGACAGGCTCACCGCCTGGGTCATGCGAGTGGCGAGAAACGCCGTAATCGACGCGGCACGCCGCAGGAAGACCCGGGGCGCCGTGATCGCGGACGGGGCCGATTTCGAAGTGGCCGAGCAACTCGTCGCCGCGCCGGGATCCGGCACCGAGAGCATGGTTCACGCGCGAGAGACGCGCGATACGCTGGAAGCGGCGCTCGCGACGCTGGATGAGCCCTATCGAAGCATCGTCGTGATGCGGGAAATCCAGGACATGGCGTACGCCGAAATAGTGAACGCCCTGGAAATGCCGCTCAACACCGTCAAAGTGTACCTCCACCGGGGCCGGAGGATGCTCCGGGAGGCGCTGAGAGGAAAGGTCTGACATGCCGGTTTCCGAAGTGAACTGTAACTGGGTTCTGGACCGGATAGAACCGTTCGTAGACGGCGAGCTCGCAGAAAGTGAGCTGGAGTCGTTTCAGGCTCACACCGCGTCGTGCCAGTCGTGCCGCCAGGAAATCGACCTGGCTCGTTCGCTGACGGAAGAGCTGCGTTCGCTGCCCGCGCTCGAATGTCCCGGCAGTGTCGTGGACAAAGCCGCCGCGAGGGCCGGCGCCGCGACAGCCGGCGGCTGGCTCGACAGGTCAGGCCAACGGTTGCGCGACTGGTACGGGGCATTGTCCGTGCCCGTCCCGAAACCGGCCATGGCAGTCATGATCGTTATTATCGTCGCCGCGACGGCATTCGTTCTTTCGCAACACGGGCAATCGACGTCGAACGGACGCGTGGAAGTGGTGGACGGCGCCCCGACGGAGCAGGAAGTGGAAATCGCCAGGCTCGATGTGATGCTGGCATTCGCCTACGTCGGCAAGTACAGCCGGCGCACGGGTGAAATAATCAAACAGGATGTCATCGGAGACCGGGTCATGAAACCCCTCGGCAAGACGGTTGCCGGCGAGATATACCCGTTCCCCCGGGATAAGTAAGGAGAAGGCCCCATGAAATTGAAAACCATTTTTCTGTGCGCACTGCTGGTGCTGGCCGTCGCCGTGACCGCGACCGCCAAGGACAAGGCCAAGGCGGCGGATTATACCAAACACCCCGGGTACGTCGACTTCAACGCCCTGGAGATCTTCGGCGAACAGGAGGCCACGATCGAAGTCTACCTGAAGCAGCCGATGCTCAACCTGCTGCGGAAGTTCATCAAGGACGAGGACCC
>CBDVDJ010000087.1:0-8586 GCA_965372695.1 uncultured bacterium | reverse complement strand
GGAGAGCTCGGGATCGCCTGGGGGATCCACTATCCGGGCCCGCTGCACCTCCAGCCGGCTTACGAATACCTGGGATACAAGCAGGGCGATTTCCCCGTCGGGGAAAAATGCGCGAACGAGATATTGTCGCTCCCGATGTTTGCCGAACTGACGGACGAAATGGTGGATGTGGTGGCGGGGGCCGTTGCGGAACTGGCGTGAGACCGTTCCGGTTGCGGGAGAACAAGGGTAGAGCAAGCAAAGAAAAAGACCGGCTGCCGCCGGTCTTTTTCTTGCCTGCCGTCAGAAAGAACCCTGGATACTGAAAACGTACCGGTACCGGGTCTGGTCTTTCTCTCCGATGATCTCCGGATGGTTGAGCCAGAGCGGGAGGTCGACCCGCAGAGTAAGATCGTAGAACGGGAACAGGCGCCGCGAGCGAAAACCGATACCGGCGTCCTGTATCGTCCATGTCAAGACACCCTGTTCGACCAGCTCCGACAACCTGGCGTTGGACGGGTTGGGATTGTCCGAGTCCAGAATCCAGCCGACGTCGTAGAACCCGTACCAGTGAATTCGACCCACGAGGGGCTTTGTCAGTTTTTCCAGGTACCACAGCGGCAGGTAGGTACCCATCTCGACGTTGGTACTCGCCATCCGATCCACGCCGAATGTCCCGACATAGTAGCCGCGCAGGTTGCCGTCTCCGCCTTTGTGGTAGTTCATCCAGTCCCACACGGCTCCGGGGCTCCTCAGCCACAAGTTCTGTTCCTGGCTGAGCGGGCCGGCGCCGCCGATCTGGAACTGCTGCTGCAAGGGGATGACGCCGCCCATCATGCCGAGAAAAAGCCGCCAGCGGAAATCAAAATTTCTCGACCGCGAGTCCAGGGTTGCCGTGGTGCTGAATCGTTCGTACCTGAATTCGCCCTTCGACCAGTCGCGGCCCATCTTGAAGTCGGCGTCGATGCGCGTCGTAAACCAGTCGAATTCCGGCTGAACGCCGTACTTGAAGTAGAGTCCCAGGTCGACCTTGTTGGTGTCGTACCAGTTCGGCCGGGTGAGGTACTCCGGTCTCGTGAGTTCGTGCCAGTTGAAACCAATGATGAACTCATGGACCGGCGGTTCCGTCAGATTGGCACGGTGGACGACCTTGATGTATGCGTCGACGTCCTCACGGCCTTCCATTTTCCAGCCGGACAAGTGCAGGAATCCCTTGTTCCCCAGCAGACTCATCGGGTATTCGTAGCGGACGTCGAAGTCGACGCGCTCGCTCAAGGCTCCGTAATATACGCCGGCGCGCCAGCGCGGAGGTGAGTCGAGGTAACTGCCCCGAATCATGTACCCCGCTTTCAAACCGTCGACGTCGTTATACCAGGCACCGGGCCGGTGACGGAACTGGTAGCCCCATTCCGGATAGTAGTTGTTGTTGGGCCAGTCGACCTGGAAGTCGCGCTGGCGCGGCTGAAAATTGTCGCGCAGGTTGACGTCGATGATCTCGTTGCGCGGGTTGATGCCGGTGCGTTTCGGTTTCGACGGCAATCGGTAGGTCTTGTTGATCGTACGGAGCCTCGAGTCGATACGGTGCTTGACCGTGTCGCCATTCTCGAACTGGAAGACGATCTCCATCGGCGCGTACAGTTCACCGATGCGCTGGATCTTGACGGCGGCGTCGACGCCGCCGTCCGCTCGTGGCGTCGATTTGACTTCTTCGAGTTTGAAATCGCATGTCTTCCGGGTGTGGAGCCACTGCTCGAACGCACGCGACAGGTCCATGCCGGTCACGTCCTCGAATGACCCGCGCAAGCTCGATTCATCGACGTGCTTGAACTGCCAGGTCTCGTAGTAATTGTTCAGGATCTTCTTGAATTCGTCGTCACCGACGACGTAACGAAGCGCGTTGATGAACAACGCGGATTTCTTGTAGACGTGGGTGCGGTACGAATTCTTGTATTCTTCCGCCCGCTTGGAAACGCGTTCGCCGTATCCCCGCCGCTGCAGGTCGATGACGTCGCGCTGCATCGCTTCCCACAAACGGTACTGGGGGGTGATCTTCTGGTACCAGTTCCATCTGGCGGTGTCGCCGTACGGTCCGTAGCGTTCCTCCATGTACCACGTGGTCATGAACGCGGCAAACCCTTCGTCGAGCCACGCTTCAGCGCGCTCGTCGTTGCCGAGCATGCCGTAGAAATAAATATGAGTGACCTCATGAACAACAAGCCCCTCGCTCGCCCGGCCGTTCATGTTCAGCATGGGGTATTCCATGCCGTACGCCGAAGGAACGTCGACGATGCTGACCTGCGGATAACCGTAGGTACCGACCTTGTCGGCGAGGAAGTCCAGTGCGCGGACGGTCCACTCGAGAACGCGGTCCTTCCACGCGCCTGCGTTTTTCTTCCGGTAAAATACGTGAATTTCGGTAGCGCCGTGCGTCGAGTTCTCGACGACGAAGTCGGGGTCGGCGGACCACGCAAAATCGTGGACGTTTTCCGCGTGAAACCGAACCGTCCTGCTCGACCCGTCGTCCTGGACCGGCCCGGATCCGGCTGAATTGTAGTCCCAGCCGGGGTCTCCTTCGGCGACGGTCCCGGTGGCGGCTACCACATAATGAGACGGCAAGTCGATGGTCACGTCGTAGGTGCCGAATTCGCCGTAGAATTCGCCGGCCTTGTGCTTGTCGGGATGGAAACCCTTTTTGTCGTAGACGACTGCCTTGGGATACCACTGGGCGAAGTCGTAATGGTCACCGTCGTAGCCGGCGCGGCCGTTACGTTTGCGGACTTTGCTCTCGAACCTGAGCCGGAGCTCGAACCCCTGGCCCGGCAACAACGGGCGGGGCAGGTCGAAACGGGCAATCGTATCGTCGACTTCCACGGATACGGTGTCGCCGTCGACGGTGACGTCGTAGAGTTTCATCCAGCCGCGTTTGCTGTCCGGGATGTTGCCGAGTGTGCCGTTGTATACGCGGTTGTTGTACTGCATGCGTTCGGATTCCTTGCCCCGGAACGCATTGGGATAGAGGTGCAGGTAAAACTCGGACAGGGTGTCGGGCGAATTGTTGACGTAGTGCAGGGTCTGCTCGCCAGTCGACATCTTTGTCTCTGTGTCCAGTTTTACCTTGATGACATAGTCGGCGGTCTGCTGGAAGTAGGAATCCTGGGCGAACGCTCCCGCCGCGGCAATAATCGCGGCGCCGAAAACGAGCGCCGGCACGATAATGATCTTGTAAATGGTTTTCATAGAGGTTGTTGAGTCAAAGGTCCGGGGCAAACGAAAGCTTAAAGTACCACGAATCCTTACTCGCTTCCACCGTTTAAACAGGCGGTGGCGATGGTGGCGCCGGCGGCGTACACGCCGCTGTATCTATCTATGGTTATTTGACTTGACTGCCGGAGCATCGGTGGATACGATGGGCCGGGGATCCCACAAACAGATCGCCCGCATTATGACGCTACTGATTATGACGCTACTGATTTTCATATGTAATCAACCGGACATGCTGGAAGAGGTCCTGGAGGGCTTCGTGGAAGTCGGAGTTACGGGCGCGACGATCATCGACACGGTGGGAATGGGTCAGATTTTATCCTCGGAAGTTCCAATATTCGCGGGTTTCCGCTCCATGTTTCGCGGGGCGAGCATCGTCAACAAGACGATCTTCTCGGTCATCGACGAACACGAAAAAGTCCGCGGCGCGCTGGACATCATCGACGAGATACTGGGCGGTCTCAACGAGCCGGGCAAGGGAATCGTGTTCACCGTTCCGATCGAGAATGTCCGCGGCCTGGCCCCGGAATTTGAATAATCTCCTGGTCAAAGTTACACACCGCACACCGGCCCCCGCGGCGACTCCGCCGGGGTGCCTGTCAGGGGCGACGTGGCGATGAGAGCGATCGTAACGCTTTTCATTTTTCTGATCGTCGGCTACCTCGGCTCGCGGCGGTTCGTGTCCCGGGCGATGCATCGCTATCCCTGGAACGGGCTCCTCGTGACGGGGGGCGAGTTTCTCCTGCTCGGCGCGATTCTCGGCCCGGGCGCGGCCGGGTTGATCTCCGGTGAAGTCATGGCCGACCTCGAACCGGTGATCTACCTGACACTCGGCTCGATCGGCCTGCTCGTCGGAATCGAAGCCACGTGGGGGCAGGTCAAGAGGACGTCGCCCGCCATCATGCGCGTCCTCGTTCAGGATACATTTTCGTTCCTCCTCGTCGTCACGCCCCTCGCGTTCCTCGCCGTCGGACGCCTCTTTCCGGGGATGCCGGCGACCGAACGATTTCTGGGGGCCGCCGTCCTCGCCGTGACCGCTTCGATAAACTCTCCCACTATCATAGCGCTGCTGTCCCGCGTCCTCCCGTCGCGCGGCCCTTTTACCGGCACCGCCAAGATCATCGCCTCGCTGAACCCCTTTCTGCCGTTGTTCATGTTCGGTTTGCTGGTCACCGTGATCCACCCCCGCGTTTTCGGTGCCGATGTCATCGGCTCTGGCCTGTTGTGGTGGATGTTCCTCAATCTGGTCGCGTTGACTCTCGGGTTTTTCATGGTGCTCTTTACGCGGGAGCGATGCACCGGTAACGAGATGGTCCTCGTGATCGCCGGAACTGTACTCATCGTCGGCGGAGTGTGTTATTTCCTGCAGTTGTCGTCCCTGTATACCGGCATGATCATGGGCTTTGTCGTCGGCAATTTTTCCCGCAAACGCGACCAGATATTCCGGGAACTGCACCACATCGAGAAGATCCTGTTCGTCGCGTTTCTCATCCTCGTGGGCGCGACCCTCCGGATCGACACTCCGTGGATAGCCGTCGTCGCCGCCGGGTACGTGGTGTTGCGGGTGTTATTGAAAACCTTCGCGGCGGGCGGCGCATTCGAAGCGGGATTCCCCCACCTCTACCCGCGGCGGGGAAGCGGCCTCGTGTTTATCGCGCAGGGAGGCATCGCCCTGGCCATTGCCACCGACTACGGCCTGGCGACGGAATCCAACCTGGCACATTTTGTTCTTGCTGTGGTGGCGATCGCCGTCGTCATCAATGACGTGACTGCCGTGTTCGTCACGCGCCGCATTCTCCACAACGCCGGTGAGGTCGTCGAGCCGGCGAAGCGTCGGCGCAGGGGGACGGGCGATGCGTAGGACGCGGGCCACAAACGTAACAAACCGGCTCTTCTCCCTGGCCATCCTGTTCGGGCTGGCGGCGCTGGTGCTCCTGACCCCCGTATTCGACCGCGGGCTCTCCGGCGGACAGGCGACGTTCTGCCTGGGGTTTATTCTTCTGTTCGGGTATTACCTTGCCAAGCTCCTCGAGGGATTCCACCTGCCGGCGATCACGAGCTACATAGTCGTCGGAATCATCTGCGGTCCGTTCGCCTTCAACCTGTTGTCCACGGATGTCGTCAACAGCCTGCAGGTATTCGACGACGTTGCTCTGGCGATAATTGCGCTCATCGCCGGCGGAGAGATGCGCCTGCACGTGATCCGCGCGCGCAAGTCGGCCTTTGCCGGCGTGATCGTGGGGCAAACGGTGTTCGCCTTCATCGGCGCGTTGATCGTTGTGTACTTCCTTCGTGGATACCTCGGCGACGTGCCGGTGTCGCACACCAGGGAAGTGCTCGCCGTCGGCCTGCTTCTGGGGTTGATCGCGGTGGCGCGGTCGCC
Organism: uncultured bacterium; assembly: GCA_965372695.1. Taxonomy (GTDB): domain Bacteria; phylum Krumholzibacteriota; class Krumholzibacteriia; order WVZY01; family JAKEHA01; genus CBDUWU01. The sequence goes on along the minus strand of CBDVDJ010000087.1, from coordinate 2,963 downwards.
CGCGACGACCATCGGTGTGATTGCGGAGACCCGTGCCCGCGGGCCGATGACCGAAATCCTCATCGGTGTGACCGTGTTGCTCGACGTGATCGTACTCATTCTGGCGGCGTTTGTCATACCCGCGTCGGAATTGCTCATCGACCCCGGGCAGCAGTTCTCGCTGGAGTTTGTTCGCAATCTCGGCGTTACGATTCTGGGCACCATCGCGGCGGGGCTGTTCTTCGGTGTCCTGCTCTCCGTGTACATTCGCTGGATCAGGGGCTACCTGCCCATCGTCCTGCTCGTGGTCGGGCTCACGGGCAGCGCCGTTTGCCGCCACTACCACTTCGAACCCCTGCTGGCATTCATGATCGCCGGGTTCATCGTAGAGAATTTCTCGTCGCAGGGTGACCGGATGATCCGGGGTCTGGAGCGCAGCGCGTTTCCCGTCTATGTGATCTTCTTTGCGATCTCCGGCGCCGCGATCGACCTGGGCGCCCTGCGCGACATGTGGGTGTTCGCCGTCATTCTGGTGGCGGTGAGGGCGTTGGCTTTTTATGCCGGGACCATGGCCGCCGCCCGGTTCGTCGGTGAGATTCGTCCCTATGCGAACAGCGTGTGGAGCGGATTTCTTTCGCAAGCGGGGGTCACCATCGGGATCGCTTCTCTTATCGAACGGCGCTTCGAATGGGGCGGCGCCCTGAAAACCCTCGTGCTCGCCGTCGTTGCGATCAATCAGTTGATTGGTCCGGTTCTTCTGAAGTGGTTGCTCGATCGCAAGGGGGAAGCCGGCGGTATGGACCGTGAAGGCTGACGGTTGTCCGGCGCTTTGTCGACCGCCTGCGTAATATGCTACATGACCTGTTGATTATTCAACAAAAATCTCGCCGCTCACACCGCCTCTCCGGTCTCCTCGAGTCGATTGCAGTTTGCACACGAGAAGACAATATGCACGACAACAAGGTGCGATAGACCCTTATGGGGAATCCGCCAGACCCGCTTTTTCCACCGTGGCCCCGATAATCGCCAGCTGATAACTCATTTAATAAAAGATGGTTAGGTAGATATTTACCGGGCTTCCGGGGGCGAAACACCCCCGGGAGGCAACGAAACCGCCGTCTGGAACGCCCTTTGCCCTTTAGCAACATTTCCAGGGTGAAGGCATTCAATGTCGAATCTATATATCGGAATCCCGTCTCCCGGACTCAAGAAGTTTTTTTGTCCCAACAAGGAGGTTTCATAGTGCCGCGCCACGCAATTATCGTGATCGCGCTCGTCGTCGTGATTTTCGGGTCTCAGGCCGCCGCTGCCGGCCAGGGTCCTTTGACCGGCAGTGTAGAGGCGCTCCGGGTCGTGTCCCAGGACAACGGCCGCGATGTGTTTCTGCCCGCTGACGAAGCGCGCCCCCAGGACATTCTCGAATACAGGGTGACCTACGCCAACAACGGCGAGACGACGCTGCGCAACGTAACCGTCGTCGATCCCGTTCCCGTGGGCACCGAATATATTGGCCGGTCCGCTACCAGGCCGAACGATGGCACCGTCGAGTTTTCGATCGACGGAGGCAAGTCGTATCACACCTGGCCCATCCGGATCAAAAAGACCAACGCCGCGGGAGAAGAGGTTGAGGTGGAGGCCACACCGGACAAGGTCACCCACATACGTTGGGTTATCGCCAGTGACTTCGAACCGGAAACAGAAATCACGTTTTCATACCGAACGATTGTGAAGTGAGGTCACCATCATGAACAGAAAAACTCTGGTCATTCTGCCGCTGCTGCTGGCGCTTCTGTGCGTGACGGCTGGAACCGTCCTTGCGCAGATCACTCCGGCGGGGACGCAGATTCGCAACCGGTCTTCGGCAACCTACGAAGACCTGAGCGGCAATGCGTACACGGCCACCTCGAACGAGGTGATTACCATCGTACTGCCGGTGTTCGGCGTGTCCGTGTTGCCCGACGACTCGGGCGAGACGCCGCCGGTGACCCCGGCCTTGACGCAGAACGCGATACCGGGACTGACGGTTTATTATCGCTACGACGTCACCAATACCGGTAACGACAACGACAGTTTTACGTTGAACTCCCTCCTCGACGCCGTCAATTCGACGATGGCGCTCGCACCGGGAGACATCGATATCTATCACGACCTGAACGGTAACGGCGTCGTCGACGCTGGCGAACCCCTGATCAGCGCCGGCGGCGCTCCGGGTGTTCTCGGGCCGCTCGTCGCGGGCGCATCCGCCAGCATCGTCGTGACCTATACCGTTCCGGTTGGCGCCACCGCCGGTGAAGTCGCCTACGTGGGCGTCGACGCGACGTCGGTGGGCGATGCCGGCCAGAACGACACTGGCAACTACCACCTGACCAACGTGGTGAACGACGCCGTGATGACGGCAAACCTCGCAGGCGCGCCCCCCGTGGTGTACGAAGGACAGCAGATCAGCTACTCCTTCAGCGGCACCAACACGGGTAACAACACGGCAAACGGCGTCAACGTCGTTTCCATGGGGCTGACCGGCGTATTGATCTACGATGTGCTGCCGCTCGACCCGTCCACGGGCAATCCTCTGCCCGTTTTCGGCTTGCCCGCGGGCGTACCGGCCGGCGGAACGGTCGCTTATCTGCCCAACGGCAGCTCGACGGCCGGCAGTCCCGAGACGTGGGCGTGGACCAACACCCCCGCCGTGGGCGACATCGCCGTCGGTTTCATCACCACCGGCGGTATCGTCGCCGGACAGGCTTATTCGCTCAATTACCAGGTCAGCGTTCCCTTCGGCATGCCGGCCGGGCTGGTCAACAACACGGCGGCGCTCGCCTACATCGATAACGACGTTGTCTCACCCGACCCGACGATCGTGCCTTCGAATAACGCGCCCGTCACCGTCGGTGCGACGCCGGTCGTGTTCATCGGCCCCCAGAACGACGCGGGCGCCGGAACGGCGCCCGACTACAACGACGACGTGACCGTCGTCGCCCGCGCCT
>CBDVDJ010000086.1:0-8605 GCA_965372695.1 uncultured bacterium | reverse complement strand
AACACGTCTTCGGGCAACACGCGGTGGAGCACGTGGTTCATACGCCGCAGGATGTCATCGGGCGCGACGCTCTGGTTGGCGAAGTCGATAAACACCGACTTGAGCATCGTCGTGCTCAGGGCCGCCTGGATCCCGTGACCGGTCACGTCGGCGATCACGGCGGCGAGGTTGCCGTCGGCCAGGGGGATGACGTCGTAAAAATCGCCGCCCACCTCGAGCGCGGGCTGGTAGCACGCGGAAAATCTCAGCCCCGGGGCTTCCGGAAAACACTGCGGAAGGAGATTCTCCTGAATGCGGCGGGCGATCTGGAGTTCCTCGCGGATCGTTTCTTGTTCCTCGGCCAGACGGTCTTTCTCCAGCATCGCGCGGTCGAGTTCGAGAACTTTCTGGCCCAGCGTGCGCTCGAGCCGGCGCTGGTTGAGGCCGTTGTTGATGACGAGGGTCAACTGGTCGTTGTCCCACGGCTTCTCGATGTACTGGAACAACCCCACTTCGTTGATCGCGCGGATAGCGTTCTCGCGGTCGGCATAACCGGTGAGGAGCACCCGCACGACATCCGGGTCGCGGCGTTTGACTTCGCCGAGAAACTCCAGCCCGTTCATGCCGGGCATGAGGAAGTCGGAGATGACGAGGTCGACGTGCATGTCGCCGAACGCCTGCAACGCTTTTTCGGGATCGACGAACGTGTGGACGTCATAGTCGGTTTCCAGCCTGAAAAACGAGGACAGTGTCTGCAGGACGATGTCCTCGTCATCGACGATGACAATCGAAGCCGGGCGATCGGGTCGGCCGGCTGCTGCGCTCGTATGGTGGCTGTTCGTACTCATATCTTCCTTGTTCGTCGGAAATACCGCCCGCTGATTACGGCGAACTGCTTTCCGGGTCGTAATTGAAACCCTTGAACTTGACCCGGAACAACACCGAGTACAGTACCGGAACCACGCCCAGAGTCAACGTGGTTGCGAAGAGTAACCCGAATATGATCGCTATCGCCAGCGGTTTGTACATTACGCCACCGCCGAACCAGAGGGGCAACAGACCGCCGATTGTCGTCGCCGTGGTTAGCAGGATCGGCCGCAGCCGCTTCTGGGCCGCCTGGACGACGGCCTGGGCCGGGTCGAGTCCGTTGCCGTCGATCTCGATCCGGATTCGGTCGAGCAGGACGATGGCATTGTTGATGACGATTCCGGAAAGCGATATCACGCCGAGAAACGTCATGAAACCGAAGTAAGACCGCGCGACGAGCAGTCCGACGACGACGCCGATGAGGCCGAGCGGAATCGTCATCAGGATGATCAGCGGCCGCCGGAACGAATTGAACTGGGCGACGAGCAGCAGGATGATGATCATCATGGCGATGGGCAGTTTGGCCATGATCGACTCGTTCGCGCGTGCCGACGTTTCCAGCTCGCCGCCGAGCTCGTACTTGGCGTCGACACCCCATTTCACGCTCTCCGCACCCAGCCAGACGTCGATTTTGTTCGCGACCCCCAGAGCCGTCACGTCGTGCGTGATATCGGCTTTGACGGTCACCGTTCGCAGACGGTCGCGGCGCAGAATCAGTGCCGGTTGCCACGCGATCTCGATGTCGGCCACCTGTTTCAGCGGTACAGCCCGGCCCGTGGCCTGAGAGAAAATATTGAGACTCTCCAGCTTGCCGATATCCTGGCGATCGGCGGCCACCGAGCGCAGTACGATTGGAATCACTTCGTCGTCCTCGCGGTACTCGGTAGATTCGAGTCCGCTCAGATTCGACTGGAGGGACAGCGCGATGTCGAGGCTGGACACGCCGGCGCGCCGCGCGCGCGGCTGGTTGATGTTAACGAGGATCTTCTTGGACCTCGGCCCCCAGTCGTCACGAATGTTGCGAACGCCGTGTATTTTGCCGAGATGCCCCTTTACCTCGTTAACCAGCCGGAACAGTGTTTCGTCGTCACGCGCGGAAATCCGGACCTCGACCGGCGCAACGGCCGGAGGTCCGAGCGCCAGCGGTTTGATGTCGGTGATCAGGTCCGGGTAGCGTTCGAAACAAAACGCCTCGATTCGTGGTATCAGGACGTCGACCGTCGCCCGCGACGTGGCGTTGATGACCATCGTCGCGTACTCGGGCCTGGAAAATTCCGGTGTGTAACTCAGATAAAATCTCGGCGCGCCTTCGCCGATATATGTCGACCAGTTCGTGATTCCTTCCTGGCGCTCGTCACCGGCCCGGAGGTCCGAATCGATGAACGATTCGATCTCAACCACGATCTGCCGGGTCACTTCGATGGGTGTTCCCGGAGGCAGGGTCAGTTCGGCGGTAAAGATGGCTTTGTCGTTCTTTGGAAAGAAGATTTTGGGTATAAAGCGGAATCCCTGGAGCGACACGACAAAGACCACGAGCACGACCGCAAGCGACAACCACGGTCGTTTCAGGGCGAGTACGAGTGTGTCACGATAGCCTGTGTACAGCCGTGAATCGAACGATTCCTGCTGCTTATTCGCTTTGACTTTCAGAAAGTATACGCACAACAGCGGTATCATGGTGAGCGAAAGAATCCACGAGCAGAGCAGCGTGATGGTGACGACCTTGAACAGCGGTGCTGTAAACTCGCCGGTCGAAGATTCGGCGAGGTAGATCGGTAGAAATGCCGCCGCCGTGGTGAGGGAAGAGATCAACAGCGGTATCCTCAGTTCCGTGGCCGAATCGACGGCGGCCTGCACGCGGTTCTTTCCCTGCGCGATCTGCACCATGATCGACTCCGACATGACGATGGAGTTGTCGACGAGCAGTCCCAGGGAAATAATCAGCGACGCGAGCGACATCTTGTCGAGTCCGATTCCGAGCCGGCCCATGAACAGTATCGACATGATCATCGCCATCGGGATCAAGGAAGACACCACCAGCCCGGTTCTCAGTCCCAGAGTGGCCAGCATGACGAGCAATACGATGAGGACGGCCTGGGTGAGACTTCCGGTGAACTCGCGAATCTTTTTCTGAACGTGCTCCGGCTGGAACGCCACGATGTCGAACTCGACGCCGATCGGGTACAGGGTTTCCAGCCTGCGGATCGTCTCGGTGACTCTTTTACCGAGTTTGATGATGTTTCCGGCCTCGCGGAGGTTGACGGCGAGGCCGAGGCAGGGTTCTCCCGACGACCGCATGATCGCCTTGGGAGGGTCTATGTAGGCGCGGTAGACGTGCGCGATGTCTTCGAGGTACAAGAGATCCCGGCCCCCCGGGAGTGTTATGACGGTACGGCGCAGGTCTTCTATCGATTCGAAGTTGCCGGATGGTTCCAGGACGATTCGTTCGCGGCCCGTCGTGATGTCGCCCCCGGGGAATATGACGTTCCGCGACTGGAGGAACTGCTGGAACTGCGCGGGCGACACGCCGAGTTCGGCAAGCCGGGCGTTGTTGTACTCGATGAACACCCGTTCTTCCTGGGCGCCGATGACGTCTACCTTGGCGACCTCGTCGATATACAGGAGCTCATCGCGGACTTCGTCGGCGACATCTTTCAGTTGCGCGTAACTGAGTCCTTCACCGGTGATGGTGATGATCGTGCCGAAGACGTCGCCGAACTCGTCGTCGACGAAGGGGCCGATTGCTCCGTCGGGCATCTGGCCGCTCGCCGCGTCCACCTTGCGCCTCAGGTCGTCCCAGATCGGCCGCATTTGTGAATACTCTTCCTTGATATTGACGAAAATGATCGATACGCCCGTCCTGGACTGGCTGTTGAGGTAGTCGATCTCCGGCATCTGCTGGATTGATTTTTCCAGCTTGTCGGTAATGAGTTGTTCGATTCTCTCGGGGCTGGCGCCGGGGAAGTACGTCATCACGGTCGCCGTGCGTATGATGAAGCCGGGGTCTTCGGCTCGCGGCATGGTGCGGTACGTCGAGATGCCGGCGAACAGGATCAGCACCAGCGCGACGATGGTGATTCTGTTCTTCTCGATGGCGATCCGGGTGAGGTTCATGTCAGTTGCCTTCCGGGAGCGCGGGGAGGCGCACTGTCTGCCCGTCCTGGATGCGGCTGACTCCCGCCGTCACGAGCAGGTCGCCGTCCGACAGCCCGCTCATGATCTCGAGACCTCTCGACGTGAGCTGCCCGACGGTGACGGGGGTGCGCCGGGCGATACCGAGGCCATCGCTCGAGGGCTCGACGAGGAATACGAACCGCCCGTCGCCGTCTTCTCCGACGGCCACCGTCGGGACGATGAACTGCTCGCGGCCTCCGGTTTGCTTGAACTCAATCATCACTTCCGCCGCCATACCGGGACGGATGCGGGAGTCGGCGGATTCCAGACGGGCCTTGACCGGATAAGTCGTGCCGTATGTGGTCGACGCGATGCCGACCTCTGTCACCGTCGCAGGGAAGGCCGTCCCGGGTATTGCGTCGAAGCGTACCGTTACCGGCGCTCCTTCCCGGATCTCGTCGATGAGGATTTCGGGGACCGTGACCTCCACTTCGGGACTTCCTGTCCCGGCGAGCATGACGATAGCCTGTCCCGCCGTGACGTTTTCACTGGTCTCCGCGTCGACGGACGCGATGGACCCCGCCGTGGGCGCGACCAGCCGCGTGTATTTCAGCTGTCGTTTCGCCAGTTCGAGCTTTTTCTCGATCGAGGCGACGTTGGCCTCAGCCGACTCTTTCTGCGCCAGAGCTGCGTCGAGGTCGGCACGCGAGGCGTTCTGGTTGACGTACAGGCTCTGTACGCGGGAATAGGTGGCGCGCCCGTTCCTCGCCTGCGACTGTGCCTGCAATAGAGACGCCTCGGCGTCTTCCACCCGGAGCTCGTAATCGGTCGGGTCGAGGTCCGCGATCGGAGCGTTCTTTCCGATCCGGTCTCCGACCTTTACGTGGACCCGGACGATCCTGCCGGACACCCTGAAACTCAGGTTCGATTCGACGTCCGCCCGCGCCGCCCCTGAAAACGACCGCTCCCGGGCGCCGCCCGTCGCGTACACGGCCTGGTAGAAAACCGGCCGGACGATTTCTTCCTGCGGCGGCGGCTCGCTCGAACACGCGGCCAGGGCCGCGACCGCGATCGCGGCGGCGCGAATCAAATATTGTTTATGAGTTGTCATTTTCAATCCTCCACGGATTCGTTCTGGCCTGGTCAGAATGAGATAGGGTGCTGTTCGAGATAGTGGTCGAACCGTTCGCCGATCGCGTCTATGACATCCTGCGACGCGAAGAAATAAAACTGTCCCACCGATCGCTCGACGCGCATCAGTTTGATGAGGAAGTCGTACACGGCGTTGTTGGCGCGCAATTCCGCCGAGAACGTCGAGGCCTGCGCGTCGAGAAGATTCAGGATGGATACGGCGCCGAATGAATACTCTTCGATGATGAGTTGAAGGTTTTTCCCGGCGGCATCGGCGGCGAGCCGGGTCTGCCGGATGTTGGCGTACGCGGCGCCCGTCTCGTGCAGCGCCGAACGGATACGCTGTTCTATCCGCTGAGCGGCCGCCTGTTTCTGTGTCGTGAGCCGGACCAGTTCCTCGGAGTTCTGCCGGCGGTCGAACACGCGCTCTCCGCTGGTGAACAACGGGAACTGCAGTTCGACGCCCACCGCCCAGTTCGTGTCGTCCTGCCCCGGGAAGATAGAGTCGAGCGGGGGATCCGAGCCCTCGCCGTCCTTCCAGAACCTGTTGTCGATACTGCCGAACAGCACCAGGTCGGGGGAGAAGAAAGAATAGGTCGATGAATTCAGCGCGCGCCGGCGGGCGGCGATTACGGCGTCGAGCGCTTTGAGCTCCGGCGATTCCGCCAGCCCGTCCTCGACGAGGAAGTTCCTCAGTACCTTGAAGCTGTAAGGATTGTCGAAGTAGACGAGGAGACCTTCCTGGTAGCGGACGACATCGGGGTCGTCCATGCCGAACTCATCGGTGGCGAACGGCTGCTCCAGCGGCCGGTACAACACGCGGTTGAGTTCGATTTCGGCGAGGTTGCGCAGCGCGTTGGCGTTGATGACTTCGGCGCGGCTGTTCGCCACGGCGGTTTCCCAGCGGTACACCTCGCCCGGCCCCGCCATGCCGATCGCACGGCGCGTCCGGGCCAACTCGAGGTTGGATCGGCTCAGCTGGAGGTTCCGGCGGACGATGCGCTCGCCTGTTTTGGCACGCAGTACGTCGAGAAACGCGTTCAGTGCTTCCAGGGCGACGTCGAGGCGCTCGGTTTCATAGTCGAATTCCCGCGAGCGCTGCACCTTCTTCTGAATGCTCAGATCGGCCCATGCCCTTTCCGACCAGAGGATCTGGGATCCCGCCAGACCGACGGTGGCCGACCTTTCCGGCATGGAGCCGAAACTCGACCGGGCCCGGTCGTCGTCGATCCCCGTTGCGTTTCCCGTCAGGTCGACCTGCGGCAACAACCTGGAGACGGACTGGTTGACGTCCTGGGCCCCGGCCGTGACGACGCGTTCGGCGGCGGCGAGGTCGCGGTTGACGCGCATGGCCTCATCCATCACCGACCGCATTCCCCACGTGGCCTCAACACGCTTTTTCTCGACACCGACAAGATCCGCCTCTGTTATGACCTCCCAGTTGGGGAAAATGCCGATTTTTCTCGCCGTCGACATGTTGACGGTCAGGCGTTCACCGCCGCTGAAAGCGATCGGCAGCGTGCCGGGCTCGACGCCCATGAGGATCTGTTGCACGTGGATCGCGACCCGGCGTGCGAACCGGGGAAACGTCGTGTCCGGAGAGAGTCCGAACAACACGCCGCGTTCGACGTCCACCCTGCCCATCATGGAAAAGCTGGGGAGCTTCCGGGCGTTGATGCCGTCGATAATGAACTGCAGGCTGTCCTGCGGCAGATGTATCAGGCCCGTCATAAAGACGGCGTCTGCCCCGGCGGGAATTTTGCCGAGCGCTTCGGCCGGCGAATCTCCGACCCTGATTTCGAGCACAAACGCGCCGGTGACGGACGTCGCCTGGCGTATCTTCTCGTTGAGTTCGGGGACGGCGCTGACAAATGGCCCTGACGCGAGGACGACCAGGGTGTCGAACGTGGCGTAAGTCATGAACGCGTCCACGTCCCTGCGGACGTTGAAGGGAGACGTGATATAGGAGAGGTTCTTCACCCCGCTGGCGGGCCCGTCGGACGGCATGTTCTGGAGTTCCGGATCGATGACAAACGGCGCCACCACCGGCTTGGGCAGGTCGCCCATGTGGCACACTTCGTTCGTGCCGATCACGCCGAGCGCAATGACCATATCGCAGTCTTCATCATTGAGCAGACGATCGAGCGCCGCCCGCACCGATTCGACGGTGTAGTCGCACCGGATATCGATCTCCTCGGGAAAGCGCACGTCGAAGTCTCCCGACGTGAGGTCGACGATTTCCTTGATGAAGAGCTTCTTGATGGCGTCGTTCTGTTGCCAGGGACCGTCCGTCACGACTCCGACCCGGACGGTGGGCGGGACTTCGGCGACCACGGAGGTCGAGGCGAGAACGGCGGCGAAGACGGCGGCAAGCGCGATGAAACGCTTCGGATCCAGCATGACGTAATCCCCCGGTTATCTGTTTTGTGATTCCAGGTGGTGTCGAGGCGCCGGTCGCGGGAGCGGGCAGCGCCGCCTGGCTCGGAAGTCAGACTCGGTAACAAACGGAATGCACTATACTTATAACGAACTCCGCCGCCCAGTTCCAGAGGATTCTGGCCGGGTCAAACTCTCGCTTGTTTCGACGCGGAGATTCGCGTAAATTGTTGGGACGATGAACGAAACTGCGAAACAACCCGCCGCGGACGAGCACGAGGCCGAACTCCTGGTTCGCCCCGTCGTTCCCGCGCTCGACAGCATACTCGGATTGCCCTTCAAGGTGCTCGACGACGGATTTGTCCGTGTCGTCGACTATATGGGGTCGGACGAATCCATCGTCCAGGCGGCCCGTGTATCCTACGGCAAAGGTACGAAGAAGATCAGCGAAGACAGGGGCCTGATCCGCTACCTGTTGCGACATCGTCACAGCACGCCGTTCGAGATGTGCGAGATCAAATTTCACGTGCGCGTGCCGATGGACTGCTGGCGTCAGTGGATACGCCACCGTACGGCCAATGTGAACGAGTACTCGACGCGTTACTCGGTCGCGATCGCCGCGACGCAGACGACGGCGCCCGACGGCTGGCGTCTGCAGGCCGTAGGTAACCGGCAGGGCAGTTCGGGCTTTGCAGCCGACGAGCAGGGCCAGACGCTCAGCAAGCAGGAAGCCGAATTCCAGAACCTGGCCCGTAAGATCTACGAGGCCCGTCTGGAAGCCGGAGTGGCGCGCGAACAAGCTCGCAAGGATCTTCCGCTTTCGACGTACACGGAAGCGTACTGGAAGATGGACCTCCACAACCTGCTCCATTTTCTTTCGCTGAGAATGGACGATCACGCGCAGTGGGAAATCCGGCAGTACGCCACGATCATCGGCGAAGAAATCGTCGCCAAGTGGTGTCCGCTCGCGTGGGACGCGTTCCTCGACTACCGCATGAATGCGATGTCGTTGACCGGTCCCGAGATCGACATCATCGACGCGATCGGCAGGGGAGACCTGGACACCGCCGGCAAACTGGCGGGAGAACGCGGCTGGCTGGAAGAGGGGAAGAAGGGGCTGAAGCAAAACCGCGAACGC
>CBDVDJ010000085.1:0-8613 GCA_965372695.1 uncultured bacterium | reverse complement strand
GTTGGTCCGCCCCCCGTCAGCGCGGGGCCCGGACCAGCGCCGCGGGTAACGATGTACCCGAACCGGCGAGATTGGAAATCAGGTTGGCCACGCACTGGCGGCCGATGTCGGTCAACAACTCGGGGGCGCCTTCGTAACCCCAGTAAAAATTGTACGTCGTTCGCAACAGAACCGTCACTTCCAGGCTGAGCAGCGCGTAGCTTTCCGCTGACGCCTGAGACAGCGCGGCGTACGTCGCCAACGACGAGGGCAGCACGATCTCGTCCATCAGGATCCCCCCGAATACCTGGTCGGGTTCGCACATGACCTGGACGCTCGGCCCCGCCGGGGCAATCTGATGGGGCGCCTGGAACAGCGACAACGAACCGTCGGGGATGAAAAGATCGCGGCGCGACTGGCGCATCACCGTGCGCCCGCTCAACTCGGCGAAGGCCAGCGAAACGAACAAGTAGCCGCCGCGGCCGATACCGAGGACGTGCGCGCCACTGTGCGCGATGGCATCGACCGTCGCCTGGTTCGGTTGGACACCTCCGGTGCCGACGTCGTGGGCGACAATAATGAGGTCGAAAACCGTCATTTCGCGGTCGGCGACCTCCGACAGGGGGACCACCGCCACTCCGCTGCTGACGCTGAGCTCCTGCTCGACGAGGTCGATGTACCACTGTGCGCCGCTTGCGTCCTGATTGGTTCGCGTCACATAAGCAATCCGGTCCACGACGAGGTCCGTGGGGACCCTCACCGAGTTGAGCAGGTTCTCGAAGGTAACGGGGCCGGTCCGGCCCGACACCGGCACGGCAAATCGAATCTCGGTCTCCGATGCGGAGAGCAGCGGGCAGATCGCCGTTCCCAGCCAGATACGCCCGGGGACGTCCAGATTGCTGCCGGTCAACGTGACAACCTCGCCGGGAGCGGCGTGAGCGGGTTTCATGGCGTCGATCGACGGTGGCGTTTCTCCGGGCGACGTCACGTATGTGTAAGCGATATTCGAAATCGAGCCGACGGTGTAGGGGTTGAGCGGGGCGACAGCGTAGTACCAGGGCCCCGCCGGGCGGTTGCGCGTCATGACCGTGTCGGGGGTAAGGAACGACTGCGTGAGATGCGGTTCGAATTCGGGGCTCGTACTCTCCAGCATCAGGTACGAACTGGCCGCCGGAACCCCAGACCAGTAAATGTCGAATGGCGGGTCCCCCGGTTCGATCAGCGCATCGGACACCTCGACCCGATCGACGAAAATGTCGTACGCGTCGATGGACACGCTCGAGTTTTCGTTCTCGACGACGTCGACGTGTTCGTCCACGCCGAAGTAGAACATCGTCGAGCCGATGAACAACTCCACGCTGACTTTCTTGTCGCTTTCCGCGATGCAGGTAATCGTCACGTCCACCGACGGGGCGCCGTTGACGGCAACGCCGGCCGAGGTTTCCTCCGTCACACCGGAGCCGCCGCGAAACACGCGGACGACGACCGAGTCGGGATTCGGCTGAGCGGGCGCCAGAGACGGATCCCCGGAGGCGCCTTCGAGATAGAGCTGAAGGGTGATCGTCCCCCGGGGCGACGGTTCGTTGACCGGGGAGCACCCGTTCCACGCTGCCATCGCGACGGCCAGGCAGACCACGGTCACCAGTACGGTCCCGAGCGCCGGGCGGCGTATCCGGCGTTTTACGCAAGACATCTTCGGCGTTTCATTCATCATCTCAACCTCACCCCCACGGTGACGGTGCCCGTCGGCGCCGCGGGCGCATCCGCCTCTTCTTCGGCAGGAGATGTCGCCGCCGCGATCACAACCAGCGCCGCGACGAGACCGACGTAAAACCACCATTTCTTGTAGACCGGCTTCGACGTCTCCGTCGCGACATCGGCCGAAGCGCCGTCGCCCCCGGCGGGCGCGGAGCGAAGCTTGACCGCCATATAGGCGTCACGGGTCGAATCGAACGCTTCGACGACTTCTGTCTTGAACCGCGACGGATCGGGTCCCGCGTACCGTTCATCGTCGTTGAGCAGATGGAGGAACTGTTCTTTTCCCTTGTCGGGGTTGCCGGAGAGGATGTAGGAGGCGGCGAGGAACTCGCGCGCCGATACCTGTAGCTCTTGCGAGAGATCCGTGCGCGCCAGAAAGGTCTGGAGCGCGGTGATCGCGCCGTCGTACTTGCCCCTGAAGTAGTACTCGTACTCTATCTGCTTGAGCGCGTCTTCCGGCGCCTTTTCGGTCGTGATCGCCGCCGCCGGGACGTTTATCGCCGCCATACACACGAGGAGTAACGCCGAGATCATCCGGTTCAGTCTTGAATTCCAGAACGTCACCATCAATATCCCTCCCGATGCCGGCGGCCGCCGCTACTGCATTTTCACTATTGGCTCGCCGCCGCCTTCGTATTCAATAATCGTTTCCCTGTTCTTTTCGATCAGTATTTCGAAATCTCTTTCGCCGGACTCGCCGGCCATGCGGCACGATACCCGGTGTCTGCCCACCGGGACCTTTACGCCGGAGAACGGGGGCTGCAGCGTGAACAGCTTGCCGTTGACCTTGAACTCTCCCACGCCCCCGAGGAAGTAGACGGTCAACTCGCCGAATTCGAGGCTCGGCGCTTCCAGTTTGATTCTTTCCCCCGGTTTCAGATCGAGGGTCTCGACCCACCCGGTCATTCCGTCCATCAAGTCGGCGCGCAGCGTGTAGCGCCCCCGGGGCAGGTCGGTCTGAAACCGCCGCGTTTCGTTTTCCTTGAGGTCGCCATCGATATAGATGTTTGTCTTCTCCGGCAGCATCCATTCCACCTGCGCCATCTCCGCTTCCTGGTCGGCGACGGAACGAACGTGGAACGTCACAATCTGTTTTTCGGTTACGTAACCGTCGCTGGCGCTCACCGTCGCTTTGTACTTACCACTCGCCCGGCGGTCCGGGATCCAGACCAGCTGGTTTTTCTCGACCGTCATGCCGTCGGGAGCCTTCTCGAGCGAGTACACGACCCGTTTGCCGGAGTTGCTCCGGGCCCGCAGAGTCCGGTTGAAGCGCTTGCCGGCATCGGCCCGCACCGTGCCGATCTTGCGGAAGTCTATTGCCAGTTCCGCCGCCTTGACCTCGATGACAGATTCCGTTACCGAAGCGGAAATCCCGTCGTCGGCGTAAAATTTGATTTTGTGTGTGCCGGCCTGCCCGTAGCCGACCTTCCACTCGAACTCGCCCGTTTCGCTGAGCGATGCGCCCCGCGGAAGATCCTCGCTGTAATACCGGACCGAGTCGTTTTCGGCGTCGATCGACTGGAGCGTAAAGGCGATCCTCTCTCCGCTGGACACCGATATGTTCTTCGGAACGGAAAGGACCGGCGCCCTGTTGCCGGCGGGCTTGAAGAAATCGGACGGCACGAGACCTCGTTGCCACGCGAACAACCCGCCCGCCACGACGATCAACGCCGCCGCCACAACGCCGATGACCTTGCCCCTCCCGCGGCGCCGCGGACGTCTGCCGGACCCCGCGGCCACAACGGTCACCGATTTGTGTTTCTTCCCTTTCGCGGGTTTCTTTTCGTTGGCCTTGCGGGCCGCGCCGGCGCTCACCGCCGGCCGGGCCGACGCCACTACGGTAACCGTCTGATCTTTGCTCCGTTGTTCTCCGATGCGATCGAGATTCTTGCGCGCACGCTCGTTGTCCGGATCGAGGAAGAGAATACGTTTGAATTCCAGAGTCGCTTCTTCGAGATGGCTCTGCCCTTTTTTCATGTAAAAGGCGCCCTGCGAAAGACAGCGGTTGACCGTCTTTTCCCGGTACGCGGTTTCGTACGCTTCCGGATCGCCGATATACAACGCGAGTCTGCGGCGGTCGCGCGTAATGCGGAACTTTTCCATCGCCGACTCGACGTCCTCGATGACTTCGTGGACCGTGCCGTAGCGCTTGTCGAGGTCCTTCTCGAGCATCCTGGAGACAATGTGCTCGAAGTCCGGCTGGATCAGTGGATTGATGTTCGCCACGGAGAGCGGCTCGAAAGTCTGGATACGTTCCAGCACCTCCGAGTAGGTTTTGCCCAGAAACGGCTTCTGTTGCCCGAGCAGCTCGTAGGCAACCACGCCCAGCGAAAAAATGTCGCTCTGGGGCCCCACGTCCCGGCCGGCCGCCTGTTCCGGCGACATATACGCCGGAGTCCCGATGACCTTGCCCTCCTGGGTTATCATCGATGTCGCATCCGACTTCTTGGCCAGGCCGAAATCCGCGATCTTGATCCCGCCCTGATTGGTGAAGATGACGTTTCCCGGCTTGACGTCGCGATGGATGGTATCGTGGCCGTGCGCCGACTCGAGTCCGAAGCAGACTTCGAGCAAAACCTGGATGGCGACATCGAGGGGAAGTTCGCCGCGCTCTTTGAGAATTTCCTCGAGGGTGAGGCCTTCGTAGTACTCCATCACGATGTAGTACGCGCCTTCGCTCTCGCCGTAGTCGATGACGTTCACGATGTTTTCGTGCTGGATCCGGGCGGCGGCGCGGGCCTCACGCTGGAATCGCTCGATGAAGCTCTCGTCGCTGGCAAGGTAAGGGAACAGCACCTTGATCGCGACCACCTTGTCGATCGACGTCTTCCGGGCTTTGTAGACGGCCGCCATGCCGCCAACGCCGATCTGCTCCAGCGAATCGTAACCCTCTATAGAAACGTATATTGCCATTTGCAAGGTTCTCCGCGGGAGAGTCCCCAAACCACGTATCGACGAACCTCAGGCTTATCGTAACCAAATTTAATTCAACGAGTTACGTTTTCCCTTGGTCTCCCCGGGGAGTCATTTGCAATTTCCAAGCCACCGGTGGGAGCCCGGAGGAACGTCCTGGAATTCTGGCCCGTCATCGGCCCCCAACCCTGGGATCTCCCCAATCCGCGGCCGTCCGCGGTGGTTCGAGATTTAGCTGTCAATTTTTCAGGCGCGTTGCTATAACTTGCGCGGAAAATGGACGGTTCCAGCACATTCCATGGTGTGTTCAGGGAAGAAAGGATTCGGGATGAAGTCGATTCGTATCGCAATAACGGCCGCGACGATCGTTGTGGCAATCGCGACGCTCGCATCCACGGCCAGCGCGCAGGTATTTTATTCTTACCCCGGGGCGCCTCCCGTCAAGGCGGACCAGCCGGCCCTCGGCGCCAACGTCGGTTTCGGGGACGATCTGTTCCGGTTGCTCGGTTACGGCCGCTTCAACGTGATGTCCACGTCCGACCTGGGTCTGGAATTGATCTTCGACAATACCGACTCCCCCGTAGAGTCCGACGTGTGGCGATGGGGATTCGGAGTCGACTACAAGATCGCGATCGTCCCGAAAGACTCCACCAGCATGCCGTTCGACCTCGCCATCAACGCCGGGTTCGGCTACCAGGGCGGGGGCGATACCTGGAATATCCGATTCCCGGTAGGAGGGATGGTCAGCCGGTCGCTTCAGTTCAACGGAGACCGGGCGCTGGTGCCCTTTGGCGGCGTCTACGTCCTGTTCGAATACGCGAGCTGGAACTGGCCCGCCGGAGTTACCGGCGACGACAGCGATTTCGAAGTAGACGTCGAGCTGCGGGTCGGCACTGGACTCGAACTCAGCAAGTCTTCGGTGGCGTACGCCACCCTCTACCTGGGCAACGGCACCAAATTCTATCTGGGAATCAATTTTCTACTCTAGATGGGTGTCAAGACTCGCCGACCCTGACCACAACCGCGGGAATGTTGTCCTTGCCGCCACGCTCGTTGGCGGTGTTGACCAGCTTCACGGCGGCATCGGCGGGGTCTTCGGATCTGAGGATCTCTTCTAGCTCGGAGTCTTCCAGCATGGACGTCAGCCCGTCGGAGCACAATATGAACACGTCGTCGTTTTCGAGCTTGAACGGCGTAAACGGAGTGTCGGTCACGACGGTGGGCTGAACTCCGAGTGACCGCGTGATTACGTTTCGTTTGGGATGATTGCGCGCATCCTCCTCCGTGAGGATGCCGGATCGCACCATCTCGCCGACCAGCGAATGGTCTTGCGTCAGCTGCACCATTTCTCCCTGTCTCAACACGTACGCCCGCGAATCTCCGACGTGAACGAAGTACGCGAATCCATCGTGGATCGCCATGGAGGTGCAGGTGGTTCCCATCCCGGACAGTGAGGTATCGGCCACGGATTCGTGGAGAATGAGGCGATTTGCCTCCTCCACGGCCGACTTCAGTACGGCGGAACGGCTGGACCCGGCATCGGCATAGTAGCGTTCCCTGATCGTTCGAACGGCGAGGTTGCTGGCGATTTCGCCCCCCCGATGTCCCCCCATACCGTCCGCGACGACAAAGAGCCACCCCATTTCCGCCCGTTCCGTGTCGTTCGCGGGCTCGAAGTACCCGTATGCGTCTTCATTGTTGGGCCTGATCTTGCCGGTGTCGGTGATCGTGGCCACTTCGAGTTTCATCTTTGCCGGTCCCTTTCGATTGCGCAGTCGTGAGCCTACCCCAAGGTCCGGGTTCCTGTCTGCTTAAAAAGTGCCAATCACGGGCAGCTTGGAGGAATTCTGGCACAGAATACGCAATTATCGACCACGGAATATCCGGGCGGCGAAGGAACAAATCCTCACCGCCACGGGCCTGAAAAGGTAACATTTTTAATATCAGCCGGTTAATCTCGAACGCCGACAACCCGGAGGCTCCAATGGAGTACACGATCACTCGCATTTCGCCGGACAAACTGGACGAAAAGCTTGCGCAATTCAAGAAGCTGAGCGCCCAGCGGGACGAGATAGGCGAGCGCCTTGAAAAAGTCGAAGCCAAAAAGGACTCCGTCACCTCCCGGATCTACACAAAGGTCAAGGCCGAATACGGTGGCAAACTGGAACTTCTGCAGGACCAGCTCACTCCGATCGTCGTCGAGCTCGAGGAAGCCAGAAAGAATTTCGAAGAAGAATTAACGCGTCTCGAGGAGGACATCCGGGTGGCGGAAGAAGAGCTGGCGGAGGGAGAATTCAGATTCCGCGTCGGCGAATACAGCCAGACCAAGTTCACCTCGATCCAGACGAGGGTCGACCCCGACCTTACCCAGTGGTCGGAACGCGAGGTCGTGGTCACGGAGCTCCTGGCGGCGATCAACAAGGACGGCCCCGGCAGCGCGCAGACCCGCTCCCACGTTCCGGAGCCGGAAGAAGAAGAAATCGAAGATCGCGAGACGGAGACGGATGCGGAAGCGGATACGACGGACACCGGCGATTCCGCACGGATGACATTGCCCGACGACGATCCTCTCCAGGCGCTGACCGACGACCCAGCGGGCGAGACACCCGACGCGTCTAACGACGCGCCCGCCGGCGCGCCTGTCGGCGCGCCTGCCCGCGCGACTGCCGCGAAATCGTCAAAATCCGTCGAAAAGAAATCGGCGCCCCCCGACACGTCATTCGAAAACCCGCAGGACTGGATCGGCGAACTCGGCGAAGACAAAGAACAATTGACCGACGAAAAGGACTCCGGGGACCTGGTCAGCGAAGAATCCGATGACACCGCGCCCGGCGGCGGCGACCTGGACGATGACCCCCTGGCGGCGCTCGCCGACCCCACGGGTGATCAGATCAAGACGAAGGCACCCGAAACCACCGAGCCGGAACCTGAAAAAGTCTGCATGGGCTTCCCCAATCTGGTGATGATTACCGGTCCCAGTTCGGGCCGCAAGATCCCCCTGCTGCCGATGACAATGAGCATCGGCCGTGAACACGACAATAACATCGAGTTGAAAGACCCGGATGTCGGGCGCTACCACGCCAGGATACTCTACGAAAACGGAAGGTTTCTTCTGGAAGACCTGGAAAGCTCGAACGGTACGTGGGTCAACGGGGAGAAGATCACCAGCACCACCCTCAGGAACGGCGACCGGGTGAAAATCGGCGAAATCGAAATGGCCATCGACTTCGACTGATAGATTGTGCCTCCCAAATTGTTGCTGACGGGCGTTGAGCCCACACGACTCTCCCCTTCGAGAGCGCCTCTAATACGCGTATTTCAGTGTGTGGTAACGATGACGCCCCAGTGCCCGCGTCTCGACGGTCCGATCGTAGTACTGTGACCACCGCGGCGGCAGTTCTATGTGGTCGCGGAAGATCCTCTCCGACAATATATCGTCAACTGTGTAGGCACTTGTCGCCATTCCTCGGGCCATCGCCGGCGTGGGACTGCCCCGGACTTTCTCCCGGCGGCCCTTGACAAGGTTACGCCACGCCATGAATAGGAACATATGCTCGGCGGCCGCCTGGCGTCGCTTGCTCCACGCGATCGTCTCTCGGCGGTGGTTGGCACTGCTGTGACGGATCAACAGATCAGCGAGGTTGACTTCCCACAACGGGTTGGAACGGTTGCGCCGAACCTTGCTCGAGGTGACGTCGTGCGTGATCTGACACTTCACCCGCCGAATCGCCGGCGGATAGCTCTTGTGGTCGTCGCTGTAGACCGTCGCCCGTGTCTGACCAGCGAGTGCCACCGTGAGCAGCTCGGTCATGTCCTTTCGGATTGCTTGTGGGTCGGGACGGCCAAACTGTAACTCAAGTTGACACCTCTTTTCCTTCTGCTGTGGCGTCATCCGGCCCTTGCGCCGCAGCTCGCTGTCGGTGAAGTAGACGATGAAGTCGGTGTCCTTCTCGATGGCCAGGT
>CBDVDJ010000084.1:0-8748 GCA_965372695.1 uncultured bacterium | reverse complement strand
GCGGCGAAACGTTCATCGACTTGCTGCCGGGCGGCGCGCTGCTCGACAACCCGTTCACCAGGATCGCGAGCGAGCCCGTCGCCGGACTCCCCGGCGCAGCCGGTTCCACGGGTTACCTGGCCCTCGACGTCGACGCCGACGGTACGATGGACGGTTACCAGATCGACGGTCTGGGCAAAGACGCTGCCGTCACGGTCATTTCGCTGACCAGCGGTCAGTAGATCACGGGATTACCGTTAGTTTCTCAAAAAGGCGGGAGTTCCCTTCGGGGGGCTCTCGCCTTTTTCCGCTTCGTCGATAACGGTACGAATCCTGCAATATTCCCCGTAACCACCTAACACGACAGGTATTTGACCATGTCCGTATTGACTATCGACAATCTCAGCAAGACATTTCGACAGGGTTTCATGGGGCGCCGGAACGAGGTACTTCGTGGTGTTTCCTTAAGTCTCGAAAAGGGAGAGGTTTACGGGTTCCTGGGACACAACGGGGCCGGGAAATCGACGACGATCAAGCTGATTCTGGGGCTCTTGCGGCCCGATGGCGGACGCGTGACGGTCTTCGGTCAGGACGAGATCTCGACGGCCAATCGCGGCCGGATCGGGTATCTGGGCGAGGAAATCGGCCTTTATCCCTACCTCAACGCGGCCGAAATGCTCCGCCTGGTGGGGGAACTCTTTCGCATGCGGGGGCAAAAACTGAGCGCACGGATCGACGAGCTGCTCGCGGCGGTTGGCCTGACGGGGGACCCCAAGCTCCGGATCAAGCACTTTTCCAAGGGGATGCGCCAGCGGCTCGGCATCGCCACCGCGTTGATGAACGACCCGGAACTGCTCCTCCTCGACGAGCCGTACGGCGGTCTCGACCCGGTGGGACGCCGGCAGCTGCGCGAACTGCTGCTCGCGCTCAAGGACCAGGGCAAGACGATTCTCCTGAGCTCGCATATCGTACCCGATGTGGAAGCGGTGTGCGACCGGGTGGGGATTCTCTCGGGCGGTGTCATCGCCCGCAGCCTCGACCTCAACGAAGTCTGCAGTAAAGAGTCGGGCGAGATGGAAGTGATCGCCTCCGGCGTCGACGCCAGCTCACTCGCGCCGTTCCGCCTCGGCGCCGAACATGTCGTATCAGGCGTCGTACGTCACGACCATCTCACTATCGTGCGTTGCAAGGGCGCCGACAATCTCGAGCCCCTCATCGCCGAGATCTACCGGAGCGGCGGCAAAGTCGTCGAGATCAAGCCGCTCAAGCTGGATCTCGAAGACATCTTCGTGCGTGAAATCTCCGATCGTACCCGGGCGCGTACGGCGGAAGAAGAGAAGAAGGCCGACGAAATGGCGTTTACCAGGTAACGACCGGAAAGCAATCATGCCTATTTTTACCCTGGCAAAGTATACGATCAAGGGACACATCAAGGAGCGCATACTTCTTGTCGTGCTGATATTCGCGGGCATACTCATGGCCGCGTCGTACGTACTGTCGCCTCTCGCCGTCGGGGCGCAGCGCAAAATCGTCGTCGATATCGGCCTGGCCGCCATACCGCTCTTCGGCGTCCTGCTCATCGTTCTCCTGGGCGCCGGCACCTTTTATCAGGAGAAGGAACACGGCATACTCAAGGGCCTCCTCGCCAAGCCCATCACGCGCGCCGACTTCGTGCTCGGCAAATGGGTCGGCACGGTCCTCACCGTGGTGACGGTGATGCTGATGATGTCGGTCGTCTACCTGTTCGTGATATGGATCAGCGGGGTGGCTTTTTCCGCCAACATATTCTGGGCGATCTGCTTCTCGATGCTGGAAATCGGGCTGGTTGCCGCTATCCTGTCGTTCTTCTCATCCTTCACGTCGCCAGTGCTGGCATCGTTCTTTACCATCTGCATGACGGCGGCCGGGCACCTCAGCAAAGACCTGCTCGAGTTCGCCGACAGGTTCACCGGCGCCGTGCCGAAGTTCTTCGCCCACGTCGCCTACTATCTGCTGCCCAACCTGGGGCTTTTCAACGTCCGGGAAGAAGCGGTCCACGGCCTGGCGCTGCCCGACGGCTTTGTCGCGGCCGTTACGATATACGGCATTCTCTATACACTCGTTCTGCTGTTCCTCTCGGCGTTCATATTCAGACTCAAAGAAATCCAGTGATCATGCGTGAGCGAGTCCGCAGATTTATCATACCGGCCGTCGTATTCACCGTGGTCCTCGCGGGCGCGGTGTCGGCGACGGTGCACGTCAAGCAATACACGTATCGGCCGTACCTGTACGACAACCTCTACCTGCCGTCGGGGAAGTTCATGGAAGAAGCCTCGCTCGGCTCCAAGCAAATTGTCGCCGACGTGATCTGGTTCCAGGCCATCCAGTATTACGGGGGTTTCCGCAAGGATGAACACGACCTGAGGTACTTCGAGGGATTGATCGGCCTGGTGACCGACCTCGACCCGCATTTTGTGTTTCCGTATGTCTTCGGCGCCGTGGTGATGTCGCAGGACATGGAATCGTTCGACAGCGGAATGCGCCTCCTGCAAAAAGGCATGCGGCACAATCCGGCCAACTGGAAGCTGCCGTTCGAAGTCGGCTTTCTCTACTTTATCGATGCCGGTAATTACGACATGGCCGCCCGCTATTTCGATCTGGCCTCTCGTATGCCCGGCGCACCCGACCTGACGCGGCGGTTTGCCGCCTTTGTGTACTCGCGGGCGGGTCACGAATCACTTTCGATCCGGATGTGGGAGGAACTCAAGGAGACGACGGAAGAGCCCTATATGAGGGAGTTGGCCGACCGGTACCTGGAGAAACTCAGGCGCCGGGTGACAAACCGCCGGGAGGTGAACGGTGACCGTATTTGAATGGTATCCGGTGCTGGTCGCGTTTGTATTCGGTGCGGTGGTCGGGAGCTTTCTCAATGTGGTTATCTACAGAGTGCCGCTGGGCCGTTCGATAGTAAGGCCGGGGTCCGCGTGTCCGTCGTGCCACAAGCCGGTAGCGTGGTACGACAATATCCCGGTGTTGAGCTACGTAGTCCTCGCCGGGCGCTGCCGCGGCTGCCGGTCCCGGATTTCCGCCCGCTACCCCATCGTGGAACTCATTTCGGCGCTTTCGGCGGCCGCAGTCGTATGGCGGTTCGGCCTCACACTCCAGGCGGCGTGGATTTATGCATTCATAGCCATCATGCTGGCGATCACGCTTATCGACTGGGACCACCAGATCATCCCCGATCCACTTTCAATCGGCGGGGTAGTACTGGGGTGGGTGGGAGCCGCCGTATGCCTCGACATCGGGCTGCTGCAGTCGTTGATCGGCTCGCTGGCCGGCGCCGGTGTGATCCTGGCGATTGCCCTCCTTTATAAGGCGGTACGCAAAGTCGATGGGATGGGCGGTGGTGACGTCAAGCTGATGGCGATGATCGGCGCATTCCTGGGCTGGAAAATGATTCTACCCGTCCTCTTCGTCGCGGCGCTCTTCGGCAGCCTCTACGGCGTGTGGCTCATGCGCTCGGACGGCCACGGCAAAACCGCGGTGGCGTTCGGGTCGTTTCTGGCGCCGGCGGCCTGCCTGATGATGTTCGCCGGGGAACAACTTCTCGACCTCTACCTCGGCGTGGCCCGGCCCTGATTTCCTTTTATTTTGCTCCAGAGAACTCAAATCAAGACGGTATTGCATCCAGGTGATGCAGATTGCAAAGCGCGTGACGCCAGTGGTTGGCGAATCGGTGGGGCCGCCACCCGCCGCAGATATGATTCTTGTAACCTTATAAGAAATAATGAGTTGTCATTTGGTGTCACCAGTCCGTCTCCGGTATTTTGCTGGCATATTTGTTGCGATGGACCCCCCCGGCTAGGCATTACAAACGTTGAAATTACAGAATTCGTCTATCTGAAATCGGAAGTCAAGGCAAGCACCGGACAACGCGTCCACATGCTACCCAAGGCTGGTGAAAAATGAAGCTGTTTTCAAAGAAGAGCAAATCGTCGGTCGGCCTGGATATCGGATCCAGCCTGATCAAGGTGGTCGAAGTCGACCACTCGAAGGGCGAACCGATATTGACCAGGTACGGCATCATCAAGCTTCCGCCAGAAGCGATCGTCGAAGGCGAGATGATGGACCAGAGTCTGGTGATCGAAGGGATCCAGGAGTGCATGACGAAGGCGGGGATCTCCCAGAAGGAGGTCATCACCGCGGTCTCCGGGCGAGCCGTCATCGTCAAAAAAGTCGTAATGGACAAGATGAACCCCGACGACGCCAAGGAAGCGATTTTCTGGGAAGCAGAGCAGCACGTGCCATTTGATATCGACGATGTTTGTCTCGACTTCCAGGTTCTCAAGGAAGACGTCGGCGCGAATCAGATGGAGATTCTGCTGGTCGCGGCCAAGAAAGAAATGGTCAACGCCCACGCCGATATCGTCCGCGACGCCGGACTCGACCCCAGAATCATCGATGTCGACTCGTTTGCCGTCCAGAACGCGATCGAGCCGGGGAGGCTGGGAGAAGGCGGGTTGGTGACAGGGTTGGTAAACATCGGTTCCGACGTGACCAACATCAACATCGTTCAGAACAATATTCCTTACTTCACGCGCGACCTGAGCGTGGGCAGTAACGTCTTCATCGAGGCGATCCAGCGCAGTATCGGCGTTGACTTCGAGGAAGCCGACGCGATGCTCTCCGGCGAAGCGGAGATCGAGGACGAGGAACGCTTCCACTCGATTATTGCCGAAGCCGCTGACGAAATTTCGATGGGTATCGAGCGGTCGCTGTCGTTCCTCAAGACCGCCGGCGACGCCGAGCAGATCGATCAGGTCATCCTCAGTGGCGGTGGCGCGCGTATCCCCGGCCTCAAGGAAATCCTCTCCGAAAAGCACGACATCGAATTCAAGGTCAATGACGCGATTGGCGAAATAGGGCGTACCGACAACCTGTTCGAGGACGCCGGTGACGACATGGAAAGGGTAGGACCGCTTCTTACCGTCGCCCTGGGCCTCGCGCTCAGGAGGGAGGGTGAATAATGATCAGGATCAATCTACTCCCGCAGGAACGCAAAAAAAGCCGCAGGAAGATCAGCCTTCCTTCGGTATCTGGCGGCGTGATGGTGTGGGCGGTCGCCGTCCTCGTCCTGTACGGGGGTGTCGTGGCCTCTGTCTCGGCTCTCCAGATGAAGAAGATGGGCGGGCTCGAGAACAAGATTACCGAGGCCAAAGAAGAATCGGCTCGTCTGGCTCCTCAGCTGGCGAAAATCCGCAAGCTTACCAAGGAGCGCGAAGAAGTCAACCGCCGGCTGGGTATCATCGCTGCACTCGACCGCGACCGCTACCTGCGCGTTCAGATGATGAACGAACTGAGCGTCAGCATACCTGCGAACTGCTGGTTGACGACGGTTGCCGAGCAGGGCGGACCGAACATCGAAATAGAAGGTGTGACTTTCTCCAACTATATCATTGCCGATTTGATGAACAATCTCGATAAATCGAAACGGTTCGGCCGTACCGCGCTCAAGGTCGCCGAAGAGGGAGACATCGAGGATCATCGCGTGATTCAGTTCACGCTGAACGCGCAGCTACTCCAGTAGCCGTCACGAGAAGGGGCGTCCAATGAATCTGAAAGATCCACGCGTACAAAAGACCATGTTGGGAGTCATGGCCGTCGTGATTCTCAGCTACATATACTTCGGCACCAGTTTCCTGCCGATCAACTATCCGGTGCGCAAGGCCAAGATCGAGGCGATGGAAAAAGAGTACACAAAACTCAGCGCCGAACTCGAAAAGGCCCGGAAAATGGTGGGAAACCTGGCGCGGCTGGAAGTGGAGTACCAGCGGTTGCACGACCAGTGGCTCTCCGCCCAGGAACTCCTTCCCGAAGCGAAGGAAATGCCCGAGCTGCTGCGACAGGTGACCACGGCAGGGAACAAATCGGGAGTGCAGTTTGCTCTGTTCGAGCCGCAGCCGCCATCGCCGAGGGAGTTCTACTCCGAGCACCCGGTCAGGATCAAGGTGCGCGGGAATTATCATCAGGTCGGCATCTTTCTGAGCCGCCTGGCCAACATGCAACGGATCGTCAATGTGTCGAAGCTCGAACTGACCCACTTCGAATTAAAAGGAAGAGGCAAGAAAGCCGGAGGCCGGGCGGTAAAAAGCATGAACACCGTCGAGGCTGACTTCTCGTTGAGCGCCTACACGCTTCTGGGAGGAATCGCAGATGAAGAAGTACAGGATGAAGAAGTACAGACTGACTCATAGAGTGCGGTCGTTGGTGTCCGGTGGCGTTGGCGTCGCCGTGCTCTTTGCGGCGGTCGCATTTTCACCGGGAATGGCTGTCAGCGAGACGCCCACCAAGGTGAAGCTCCGTCAGAACAACTACTACTATAGCGCGTTCAACCGCAAGGATCCGTTCCGTTCGCTCGTGTCGGGCAAGTTCGTCCGCAACGACATAATGGAGTTGATCAACATCAACGCGGTCGAACTCGTCGGCATAATCAAGGGCGACCTCGACCAGTTCGCGCTCCTTGAAGATGAAAAAGGGTTTAATTACATACTCCGGGTCGGCGACAGGGTTCGTAACGGGACCATCGTTTCGATCGGTGATCAGTCAATGGTTGCACGAGTGACGAATTTCGGACAGACGTCGAAATTCACGCTTCACCTCGTCCAAAGGCAAGAAGGAGTAAAACGATGAAAGCACTGTCCGTGAAGCACCGAATGGTCCTTGCGATCCTTCTGACCGGCGTTATGGCACTGACGTCGGTAGCCCAGTCGGATGTCGCCAAGGTCAACTTGATCCGCGTCGAGAAATCGGCGACGTCGACCAAGTATCTGATTGAGCAGACTGGATCGGCGGACTTTCAGGATTTCCTCCTGAGCAACCCCAATCGCCTCGTGGTGGACCTGGTGGGAGCGCGTCACGCGCTCGAACAGACCCGCTATGAGGGCGACGGCAAACTCGTTCGCGGGGTCCGCACGAGCCAGTTCCGTAGCGATCCCGACGAGGTGACCCGGATCGTGTTCGACCTGACCGAGGGCACCCGTTACAAGGTTGCCAAAAATGGCACGACGGTCGAGGTGAGCTTCTTCGCCGGCGAGGCGCCGAAAGCTTCCACGCCGGCGGCCACGCCCGCCGCGCCCCCGGCCGCACCTTCGGAGCAGGAGACCATGAGTGCGTCGTTCGGTTCCGCATGGGACCCGCAGGCGACCGACGTTCAGCCGCAAATCGAGCGCAAAAACGAGGACTCGTGGGTCAGCCCGGCTACGTCGGCGCCCGTGTCCACGTCGTCGCCCGCGGCGCGTCCGTCGACAGAGCAGCCTGTAATGACGACCCATGAGAACACCGGGCTCACCCTGGCCCGCGCCCAGGTCCCTCAGGACGAGAGCAAAGAGACGTGGGTGCACCGCGACCCGTCCAAGGGACAGGCCGGCCTGATCATGCGCGACAACAGGACTGGTGAGATGTCGTTTACGACGAGTCGCACGATGATGTCCGACAAGAAGATCACGATGGACGTCCAGGGCGCCGACATCAAAACGGTGCTTCGCTCCATCGCCGAGTTTGCCGGCGCCAATATCGTGGCCGGTCTCGAGGTCGAGGGATCCGTGACGATCCACCTCGTGGACGTCCCCTGGAAAGAGGCCCTCGACGTGATCCTCAAGGCCCACGGCTACGGAATGCGTGACGATTACGGTTTGATCCGCGTGGGAACGATGGACAACCTGAGGGACGAGGAACTCGACGACGCGCAGCTGGCCAGGCAGAAGGAAGACCTCGAGCCGATGGTCACCCGCGTCGTCAAACTGAACTACGTGAACGCCAAGGAACTGAAGATGGCGATGAAGAGCGTCACCACCAAGCGTGGGACGGTCGAGGCGGAACGCGACAACAACGCCGTCATCATCAACGATATTCCGCGCGTGGCCAACCGCATCGCCGAGTTGGCCGTCAACCTCGATACGCGCATCAGCCAGGTCGAAATCACGGCCAAGATGATCGACGTCGACGTTGAAGTCATCCGTGAGCTCGGTGTCCAGTGGCACGCGCTCAACCTGATGTCGTCCAACGCCAACGCGGCTGCCGACGCTGTTATCGGCGACGCGATGACCGACCCGTTCGGCAAGTTCCGCATCGGCACGATCCAGAGCTGGGGCGATCTGATGTTCACGCTCGAAGCCCTCGAGAAGGACAACCGGGCGAACATCATCTCCAATCCGCGGATCACGACGACGGACAACAGGGAAGCCACCATCCTCGTCGGTAAGGAAATCCCGTTGATCGTGGCCGACGAAGCAGGCAACGCTATTACCGAGCTGAAGAAGATCGGCGTGACGCTTCGTGTCACCCCGCACGTGAACTCCGACATGACAATTACCATGGATCTACACCCCGAGATCTCCGAGCTGAGCAGCCAGGCGACGGTGCAGGGCGGTGTCATTATCTCCCTCCAGGAGTCCGACACCCGGGTGATCGTTCGTGACGGCGAGACGGCCGTGATCGGTGGTCTGATCCAGGAAGTAGAATCCGAGGTCAGGAGCGGTCTGCCGGTTCTCAAGGACATTCCGATCCTTGGAGGGCTCTTCCGGTTCACGAGCACGACGACGAAAAAGCGAGAGTTGATCATCTTCGTCACACCGCGCATCGTGGGTGAAGTCGCCGAAGCGACCGACATGTCGATGCGCTAGACGATTGATCCGTCCGATCCTGTTGGGGGGAGTAAACGGCGGGGCCATCTGGCCCCGCCGTTTTCATTGTGATAGTATCCCCGACGTGGGCAAATCCCGAAGAAAACAG
>CBDVDJ010000083.1:0-8752 GCA_965372695.1 uncultured bacterium | reverse complement strand
CGATTGCCAGGCGGAACGCGGATCGTCTTGATGTCATCGGGTGCCATCCCCCCCCCGGGCGGCGGCAGCGGCTGCCCCTGCTGTCGTCTATCTGCCCGCAACGGCGGCCTGCGCCGCCTCCTCCGCGGTGCCGTCCGGAAATTCGCGGAGGATCTCGTAGAGCGTCGTTCGCTGCGCAGGGGTGAATCCCGCGTCGCGAATCAGGTCAATGATTTCTTCGACCGTCGTGCGGTTGTAGTGACCGGCGAGCTGCATCACCGTCTCGTCGAATATCGTGCCGCCGAAATCGTCACCACCGAAGTTGAGCGCCACCACGCCGGTTTTCTTGCCCTCGGAAAACCACGACGCCTGTATGTGCCGCAGGTTGTCGAGGTAGAGACGCGCCAGCGCGATGATCCGGAGGTAGCGGTTCGGCCCCGACTCGACCTTGACCTTGCGGCCGAGCGCCGTCTGTTCGCGCTTGTAGCTCCAGGGAATGAACGCGGTAAACCCGCCCGTCTCGTCCTGGAGCCGGCGGATCACGTCGAAGTGCTCGACGATGTCCTCGTCGGTTTCGACGTGTCCGTACATCATGGTCGCCGTCGAACGCAGCCCCGCGCGGTGCGCCTCGCGGTGGACGTCGACCCAGTCGGACGTCTTTCCCTTAGGCGAAAGGCGGCTGATCTGGTGCTTCACGCCGTCGGCGAGGATTTCGGCCCCGCCACCGGGGATCGACCGCAGCCCCGCTTCGCGGAGGCGGGCGAACACTTCGGGCAGCTCCCACCCGGTGATCTCCTTCATCTTCATGATCTCGGGCGCCGAGTAGAAGTGGGGATGGATCCCGGGAAATCGCTCGATCGTCTCGCGCACGAGGCCGGTGTAGTACTCGAAGGGAAGGGCGTCGTTGAGCCCCCCCTGGAGCAGCACCGTCGTCACCCCGCGCTCGCCGGCGCGCGCGAACTGCTCCATCATCTCCTCTATTGTATAGGTGTACTCGCCCTCCTGGCCCGGCCGCCGATAGAACGCGCAAAAATTACAGTACACGTCGCAGATATTGGTGTAATTGAGATTGGTGTCGATGACGAAGGTGACGCGCGATTCCGGGTTGTGCCGGTATCTCGCTTCCATCGCCAGCGGCGCCATGTCGAGGAGCGGCGCCTCGCGGAGCAGGTAGAGGCCCTCCTCGCGGGTGAGCCGGTCGCCGGCCGACACCTTCTGCCGTATCGTCGCGATCATTCCGCCGCCTCCGCCGCGTCGCGTATTTCCAGGTTGCGCGTCATCTCGTCGAGTTCGGCGAATTTCGCCACCGCGTCGTGCTCGGCCGCCCCCATGCGGAAGTGAAATCCGTCGAGGTATTCCCGCGCCTCGGCCCGCGTCATGCCGAGCTCGTCCATTTTTCCGGCGACGGCGGCCTCGAAGTGCTTCCACCCCTCGTTGAGCGAGTCGCCCAGCACCGCCTTGATGTACTCCTTCTGTTCACCCGGAAGCGCGCGCCGCACCACCCAGGCGGCAAAGACGAAAGGCAGTCCGGTGGCGTTGTTCCACACCTCACCGAGGTCGGCCACGTGGGGATACCCTTCGACCCCGCCACGGTGGAGGAGCGCTTCGTCGCCGATGAGAAGAAACGCGTCGTTGGGATCGTCGACCGACACGTACACGGCGGGTGTTACGCGATAGAGCTGGGCGAAGAGGACCTTCAAGAGCCGCACCGACGTCGACGTCTCGTTCGTGATCCCGATCCGGGCGCCGTCGAGCTCTTCGACGGGCTTTCGGGAATAGAACAGGATCGAACGGGCCTTGTCGGTGGTGGCGATACAGAAATCCCCCAGTTGCTCGTACGAGTCCGCGATGTCGAACGTCGTCACCACCGGCACGGGGCCGGCGTCGAGCTGTTCGTCGAGCGCGGCGGCCGTCAAACGGCGCGGCACCATCGGAACAAACTCGAGGTTGGCCAGCGTTTCCGGGTTCGATTCCAGCCCGTAGTAGAACAACACGCTGTTGAGGTACGGTATCTTGCCTATTTTCAGCTTCACGTCTTCACTCCCTCACCGGTGGTCGCCGATTCTCTCGGGTAGGTCTTGAGCTCATTATAAAGTGCGTCGCGTTCGACGGCCGTTTTACCGGCGTCGTGTACCAGACTGATCAGCCGCTCGCGCGTCACGCCGACAGGGCTCGCCGCCCTGGCCGCGTGCGCGATTCGCTCCCTGTCGATGGTGCCGTCAACGTCATTGGCGCCGAAGTTGAGCGCGATGGCGGCGGTCTCCTCCTGGATCATGATCCAGTACGCCTTGACGTGGGGAAAGTTGTCCAGCATGAGGCGCGACACGGCGATCGTCTTGAGGTCCTCGATCGCCGAGGCGTGCCGCGGGACGACCCTGGTGTCACCCACCTGGTACTCGAGCGGAATGAACGCGAGAAACCCTTCCGTCTCGTCCTGCTGCCCGCGCAAGAGCCGCAGGTGCTCGACGCGTTCGGCCCAGGTTTCGATGTGGCCGTAGAGCATGGTCGCGTTGGACGGCACGCCCTTGCGGTGCGCCGCCGCGTGGATCTCCAGCCAGCGGCCGGCGTCGGCCTTGCCCGCGTACCGGAGCTCTTTTGCCACGCGCTTCGAAAAGATTTCGGCGCCCCCTCCGGGCATCGAGTTGAGGCCCGCCGCGATGAGGCGGTCGAGCACCTCGTCGAGCGAGAGCTTCCAGCGTTTCGTGAAGTAGTCGATCTCGGAGGCGGTAAACGCCTTGATCTGGATGTCGGGATGCTGCCGGCGTACCGTCGCGATGATCTCTTCGTAGTGTTCGAACGGCCAGTCGGGGTGGTGGCCGCCGACGATGTGCGCCTCGGTCATCTCTGGCGTGATATGGCCGAGGATCTCTTCCATCGTCATTTCCCACGCGCCCTCGTCGTCGGGCGTGTTCTTGTAGTCGCAGAACGCGCAGTTGAGAACGCAGATGTTGGTGGGATTGATGTGGGTGTTGATGACAAAGTAGACCTTGTCGCCGTGGAGGCGGCGCGCCGCGTGATCCGCCATGCGACCGACCGAGACGAAGTCGTCCGACTCGAACAACGTCACTCCGTCTCCGGGGTCGATGCGCCGCCCCTCGAGGACCTTTTCCCAGACCGGGACCAGGCCGTGGTCGCGGAACGCGATGCCTTCTACTTCCAGTATTCCTGCCATCTGCCGTCTACCTTCTTGACGATGTCGTCGCTCATTTCCAGCGGATCGGGGTAACCCGGTTTCCAGGTCGCGTCGATGCCGAGCACGCCCTCGTACACGGGCACGATTCCCGCCATCGATACGCTCGTGAACTGCACGTCGCGCGCCGGGTCGAAGCGGGTGAACATACCCCACAAGAGTTCGACGTCGTCGTCGATGTCGATGTCGGCGCTGACCACGACGATGATCTTCACGCCCGACAACGCCGGCGCCGTAACGAGCCGCCGTAGAGATTCGCGTACCGCTTCGGGCGCGACCAGGTCGAGCTGCACGGCGAGGAGTGTGTCCTCCCACAGGCGCCAGCGGCGCACGTGCGGGGCGAGGTCCGCGGGGTCGGCCTGGACCGGGTTGTCCGGCGGCGCGATCGCCGCCGCCCGGGCGCCGGGCACATTGGCGGTACCGCCCGAGTACTGGGCGCGGCTACCCGTCGCGTCGATGATCATGCGGCTGCCCAGGTGCATCTCGAAGCTGGTGAAGTCGAGCGTGTCCAACGGCGCCTTCGACACCAGGAGAAAATTCTCGCGCGGGTTGAAATTGGTTCTGATCGCGCGAAGTACGTTGGGGAAACTCTTGACGTCGACACCGGATTCGACCAGGAAGAGACATTTGGTCAGGCTCAGCTGCCCCTCTCCCAACAACCCCATCGCCGACCGGATTGCCTCCTTAGTATAACGGGGTGAAACCGACGCCACAAGCAGGTTGTGAAAGCCCGCTTCGTAGTACGCCCACACCGACGACACCTCGGGGCGAATCAGTTTGATCAGCGGCCCCATCACCATCTGCGTGGCGTCGCCCATGAACCGGTCTTCCTGGGGCGGCTTGCCGACGATCGCCGCCGGGTAAATCGCGTCGTCGCGGTGCGTGATCGTCTTGACTTCGAAGCACGGGAAATCGGCCGCACCGGAGTAGTGCCCAAAATGGTCGCCGAACGGACCTTCCAGCTGCCGCTGGAACGGCGGCACTTCGCCCTCGAGGATGATCTCGGCCTCGGCGGGAATCTCCAGGTCGCACGTGAGAGCACTCGTGAGCCGTGTGCGCCGTCCGCGCAGTATTCCGGCGAAGGCAATTTCTTCGAGCCCTTCGGGCAACGGAAACATGCCGGCGAGCATCAGCGCCGGGTCGGCGCCGAGCACGGTAACGAGCGGGAGCGCGCGGCCGAGTTGTTCCGCTTCGTTGTAATGGAAACCGCCGCCCTTGTGAATCTGCCAGTGCATGCCCGTCATATTGCGGTCGAACACCTGCATGCGGTAGATGCCGACGTTCGACTTGCGCGTCAGCGGGCTCTTCGTCATCACGAGGGGGAAGGTGATGAACCGTCCGCCGTCGTCGGGCCAGCACTTGATCACCGGCAGTTCACCCAGGTCGGGGTCGGGCCGCACCACCGTCTGGCACGGGGCGTTGCGAACCCGGCGCGGCCGGTACGACAGTAGCCGCGGCGCGAGGTCGCGCGCATTCCACAGCGACGACAGGCGGGGCGGCATCATCTCTTCGGCAAATTTCAGGAGGCGTTCGCCGAGCGCCTCGGGGTGCATACCCAGGACCTGTTCGACGCGTTCATAACTCCCGAGGAAATTGATCGCCAGCGGGAAACGCGAGCCCTTGACGCGCTCGAACAACAGCGCCGGCCCGCCCTCGCGCACCACGCGCGAGACGATCTCTGTTATTTCGAGGTCGGGATCGACCTCGACGCGGATGCGCTTGAGGTCGCCGCGAGCCTCGAGATGATCGAGGAAAGTTTTCAGTCGGTCGAACGGCATATCAACATTGAATTTACACGGTTTGGGTGGCGAGGACCAGAGTTAAATCAGGGGGCAGGGGAGGGGGAATTCTGGTGGCGAGGCGAGGCGGGACAGAACCGGGCTCAGGCGCCGATTCGGGCTGCAAAGAAGCGACCCCGCAATCTCTATCGAGTTTGCGGGGTCTGCTGACGGACTCTGGGGGTCTGCGGCGGATGTCCAGACCGGCGATGCCTCCTGCCGGCAATCGTCCGGCCGCCCTTCCCGATGACAATCAAGTCGCGCCCCCACCGGCACCTGTAGGATAATTATCTCCCAGCTAACACATTCATCTATCGCAAGCCCCGTACCACCTGACGAAACATCATCCGGCAGTCGTATCTGACATGTTATCAATAATATGCATGTTCAGGAATATAGAATTTGCCCCGCTGTACCGCGCAGCATCGGCGCGTATGTGCGCAATATCTGCGCGGTCTCGACGTGTCAGGACACCCGGTCAGGCGGCGTCCGGCGAATTATCTTCGGCGATTCCGTAGAGTTTGAGCTTGTTCTGAAGGGTCCGGCGGCCGATCCCCAGCGCCTCGGCGGCCCGGGTCCGGTTGCCCCCGTAACGCTTCAACGCGGCCAGGATCGCCTGCTCTTCGAGGTCCTTCAACGGGCGATCGAACAGGTCGTCGTCGCGCGCGGGACGCTTGTGGAGTAACACCGCCACGTCCGCCTCCTTGATCCGCGGCCCCGGCACGGTGAGGGCGAGGCGCTCCATACAGTTGCGAAGCTCGCGGAGATTTCCCCGCCACGGGTGTTCCATCAGCGCATCGATCGCGCCGGAACTGAGGACCGGTTCCTCCGCCCGGCGGCCCCGCGAAGTGATGCGGATAAAGTGGGCGGCGAGGACGGGGATGTCGTCCCTCCGTTCGCGCAGCGGCGGCAGCTCTATCGGGAAGACGTTCAGCCGGTAGAAGAGGTCCTCGCGGAACCGCCCGTTTTCCATGTGCTCCTCGAGCGGCTGGTGGGTGGATGCGATGATACGGGCCCGGTTGTGGAGCGTGGTCGACGAGCCCACCTTGCGGAACGACCCGTCCTCGAGCACCCGCAGTATCTTGGCCTGGAGGTCCTGGTTGAGGTCGCCGATTTCGTCGAGGAGCAGCGTGCCGCGGCCGGCCGTTTCGAAGAACCCGGCGTGGTCGTCGATGGCGCCGGTAAAGGCGCCGCGGGCGTGCCCGAACATCTCGCTCTCCATGAGGTCGCGGGGGATCGCCGCGCAGTTGGCAACCACGAAGGGCCGGTCGCGGCGCGCAGACAGTCGGTGGATGGCGCGGGCGATGACCTCCTTGCCCGTGCCCGTCTCGCCCCGCAGCAGCACCGTCGTATCAGAGAAAGCGACGTCGCGAACGAGGGTCATCGTTTCGCGGAGACCAGACTGTTCGCCGACAATCTCGCTGAACGGTTCGTCGGCGGCGCGCCTGAGGTAACTCACCTCGGCCCGCAGCTGGTTGCTCTCCAGGGCGCGTTCGACCACCGACGCGAGACGTTCAAAGTCGAGCGGCTTGGTGACGAAGTCGTAAGCACCCTGCCGCATCGCATCCACGGCGAGGTCGATCGACCCGTGGGCGGTCATGACGACGACGGGGAGGTCGCCGTAGCGCTCCCGGATAAGGGTGAGACCCTCGAGACTCCGCTGGTCCGGGAGGTAGACGTCGAGGAGGACGAGCTGGTAACTTTCGCGGCCGAGTTGCTCGAGCGCCTCGGCCACACTCGACGCCTCGTTGACGGCATGCCCCATGTTGCTCAACCGGTCCTGGAGAATCAGGCGCAGGTTGTCGTCGTCGTCGACGACGAGGATCTGGGATTCGGTTCCTGAGTGGAGGTCTGGCATCATGACAGGGGTCTCTCCGAAGTCGGGACGGCCAATGGCAGTGCATCTGGACAACATAAACCGCGCCGACGGCCCCGTTCGGGAGCGCCCGGGTTATTGGCTGTAAAACAACATTTTAGCACATTCGACGACTTCAGACGACGCCAAAAGTGCGCAATTACTGCGCAGCCGGGGCCCCGTCCCGGAAGCGGCGCAGCGTGAAGCAGAGGCGCGCACCCCCGGCGGCAGCGTTGTCGAGGTCGACGTCCCCGCCGTGGAGCTCGACGAGCTGCTTGACGATGGCCAGCCCCAGACCCGCTCCGTGCTTGCCGTCGGGCCCCGCCGGCCTGGCGTAAAACGGCTCGAACACCCGGCCGCGTTCATCCTCGGGAACACCCGGGCCCTGATCGACGACTGTGACCCGGACCAAGCCGTCCGGCTCGCCCGGCATGTCCGGGCCGTCGTCGATGGTGACGGTGACGCTTCCGCCAGCCGGCGAATAACGGATGGCATTCGCTACCACGTTGTTGAGAATCTGCCAGAGACGGTTCCGGTCGGCCCGCACGACGGAATCGGACGTGTCGACGACGAGGTCCGTCGTCACCCGCGACTCGTCGAGGAGCGGCTGCAACGACCGCAGGACGTTTTCGGCTTCACGCCCGACGTCGAGGGTCTCGAACTCGAGGGCGACGTGTCCGCTTTCGATGCGGGACAGGTCGAGCAGGTCGGTGATCATCCGCTGCAGGTTATCGCTGCTCGAGAGGATCATTCCGAGATACTGGCGCTGGCGGTCGGTCACCGGCCCCGCGAGTTCGGCGAGGAGATTCTCGGTGGCGCCCTTGATCGACGAGAGCGGCGTCTTGAGGTCGTGGCTCACCATGGAGATGAAGTGGCTCTTGAGTTCGCTGATCTCCTCGACCTTTTTCTTTTCGGCGAGTTCCTGCACCTTTTCCTGCAGGCTGTGCGCCATCCGGTCGAAGGCCCTCGCCGTCACGGCGATTTCCGTGGCGCCGGTATCGGCGAGCCGATACTCGAGGTCCCCCGTTTCCACCCGCTTGATACCGGTAAGCAACCGTTCCATTGGCCGAACTGTCCTTCTGAAGGTGTAGTAGGCGCCCCAGAACGACAGTGCCAGCGGCAGCAGCGCGAGAAAGATCAGAGTCGAAATCACCGTCCACGACTCGCGGCCGCCGGGAAGATACGCGATTGCCCGGTACACCACGTACCGGGGATTTCCCGTTTGCCAGTCGCGGCCGGACAGAACGAGCCTGGTCTCGAGCGGCAGCCTCCAACCGCTCGACCGGCCGGCGCCCGGGCTCGCTTCCAGCCAGGCGGGCTGCAGGCGGACGCGGGGGAGAAAAGGCAGGATTCGGAGACGATCCTCGAGTTCCTCGATAATCGTCGCGTCCAGCGGAATGCTGCCCACGAGCAGGGCTTCGAGACGCCTTACCCGCATGATTCGCAGGGCGCGAACGACGGCACGACCTGCATCGAGGAACAGACCCGAGTGGTGTTCGTCTCCCGCCCACTCGGGACGTGGTGTATAGAATTTGTCCGTGCGGGGCGCCCGCCACGAGTATCCGGTAAACCGCCGCCGGGGATCGTCGCGGTCGTGAACAGAAAGCGTTATATAAGCGGAGGGAAGGTCCATTACGAACAGATATTGATCGTGCTTGACGAAATCGAACCACGCCGTCTCGAGGGGCTGGTCGAACAATTCCTTCGATTTCTTGATCATTTGAGTGAGCGTTTTGTTATTCGCCATGTACGCGATCGTCAGGTTGTCCGCCCGTTTTTCCAGGCGAGCCAGTGTTTTCTGCACGACCTGGTGCTGCGCCCTCTGCAGCAGGCTCGTGGCGACGAACACCATGACGGCCAGGGGGAGAATACTCACAATGAGATAAGAGCCCGCCAGCGCGAAACTGAGCCGGCGGCTTCGGCGGTCACCGGCCAGCGCGCGAATCGCCA
>CBDVDJ010000082.1:0-8754 GCA_965372695.1 uncultured bacterium | reverse complement strand
GTTTCTCAGAAGTACCAGACAGACCGGCATATCTTTCAGCCGGTCAGGGTGGGATAGCGATGCACATCGCCCCTTTCCCTTTAATTACATTTAACGTACCATAAAGTCCGGATTATGAAAAGTCGATTTTTGTCTATTTATTATTAAACAGTTATCACTTTTACATGACCGTAGACAGAAAGGCCCCCGGCGTCGCCGGGGGCCTCGCGGGTCGACTATTT
The DNA here is from genome assembly GCA_965372695.1 of uncultured bacterium. Classification (GTDB taxonomy): domain Bacteria; phylum Krumholzibacteriota; class Krumholzibacteriia; order WVZY01; family JAKEHA01; genus CBDUWU01. Next base: position 8,533 of record CBDVDJ010000082.1, on the reverse strand, counting down.
TATCTAACAACCTGTTATACCGCCACTTGCCGAAGCAGCCGTTCTGGTGTAGCCTTTCAATCTCTGTAAAATGCCGATTATGTACACGATCCGGAGCCAACCCGTGAACCGACTGACCTGCATTACCATACTGATTGTTTTATGCGCGGCGGCCGGTGCCGAGGCGAGCCCGCCTGCCGAGGAGGGCGTGAGGGTCAGGTTGACAATTCCTGTCTGGATTCCGGGGTACAGCGGACAGTTCGCCTTCGGCGACGTCGACGTTGAAGGCGGCGGTGACGACGACGGATCCGGCGGCGGTGAGTGGCTTGGCCAGCTCTTCGATGCTTCCGGCAAGCTCGAGTTTTTCTTTCTGGGGCGTGTGCGTGTCGACGTCGACGCCTGGATATTTCTGGTCGATTCATTCGGCGGAAAGCTGCGCGAGACCGTCACGTTCCGTTACACCGACGGATCGATTATCGACGCGTCGATCCGACCCGCGATGTTGCGCGTCGCCGCCGGCCGCCGCATCAAGCGATGGACCCCCGGATCACCGGGCGACTATTTCATCACATTGCGGGGCTACGGCGGCGTCCGTTACCACGACGTCGATTTCGAGGCCACCCTCACCCAGAACGAATATCCGCTCGAAAAACGCGCGAACTGGCTCGATCCTGTCGTCGGCGTCCAGGCGACGTTCCTCGTCCACGAGCACTGGCGCTTCGTTGCCTGGACGGACATCGGCGGTTTCGGAGCCGGGTCCCGTATCGCCTGGTGGTGGGAACTGAGCGCCGGCTACCGGTTCACCGACTGGTTCAACCTGCAGCTCGGCTGGTCGATGATGTACATCGACTACAGCGGATCCGCGGGCGAACAGAGCCTGAAGTGGAACGCGTGGCTCAGCGGCCCCAGTCTCGCCCTCGCTTTTTCCTTCTGACCTTCTGGACGCGCCCTTACCGGTTCTTCCAGTCGGGCACCCCTCGTCCCGGCGTCCAGGGGGCGCCGGCCGCTTCGAGTTTGCCTTCCAGCCCCACCAGGTCGGTCTCTATCAAATTCCGTAACCGATCGACGAGCCCGTCGAACTGCGTCGAGGCCACCTCGTACGTCCGCTCCATCGTGGACGTCGGCGCCAACGTCGTACTCCACAAGCCATAGACGATCTGGTTGACCCGCGAGGTGATGCCCGGCATCCCGGGCTCGCTCCGACGCCTCATCGTCGGGTCGCCGGTTAACTCCTCGCGCAGGCCGGTGAGCTTCAGTTCGATCGCGCGCGCTTCGGCGAGCAGCGCGGGGTCGAGTCCCGGCGTCTTCTCGATCGTGTGCTTGACGTACTTGATCCTGTTGGCCGCTTCCTTCGCCGCTTCGCTGGCGCCGAACACGGCGCGCTGCAGTTCGCCGGTCTTGAGCGAGAACGCGAGTACCGCGTCGCGGTCGGCCGGCGGCAGTGTCGGCTCGCCCAGGGGCGCCACTTCGAAGTCCACCGGGCCGGCGATCGTCGTCAACGTTCCGTCGATCCTTGTCTCGAGGGTCACGGTGTACCCGCCGGGAACCGCCATCGGGCCGTCATCGTCGTCGTCGTCGTCTTTCAGCCTGGTGGGTCCGAAGCCGGGGTAGCGGAAGTCCCACGTCGCCCGGTGCATCCCCGACGAAGCCTTCCCGTCGATCCGCCGGACGAAGTCGCCATCGGCATCCCGCACCGTCAAAACGACGGCGGGATCCTCTTCGCGGTCCTCCGCCCTCAGCTCATCCCACGACGGATACGGCGTGTCCTCGCCGTCTTTCTGCAGCTTGCCCTCTTTCTTATGTCGTTTATCCTTAAGGGTTTTCAGGTCATCCTTCAGGTAATACGTAAAAGTAGCGCCGAACGGCGGATTTTCGGCCACGAAAAATCCCGCCCCCTGGTAGGCCTTCTCATCGCCCGCCAGCGGCCGCGCCTCGATGTACATCCACGCTTTCTTGACCGGGAAGATCATCGCTTCCTGCTCGAGCGATTCCGCGCTCAGTTCGCGCAGGGGCGAATAGTCGTCGAGGATGTAGAAGCTCCGTCCGAACGTCGCGGCGGCGAGGTCGTTCTCGCGGCGCTGAATGTCGAGGTCGCGCACCGAAATCGTCGGTATGCCCGATTCGAGTTTTGACCATTTCACCCCGCCGTCGACGGTGAAAAACACGCCGAACTCGGTCCCGGCGAACAGGAGGTCGGGCTTGACGTGGTCCTGAACCACCGCGTAGACCGATCCCCTCTCGGGCAGGTCGCCCGAAACGAGCTTCCAGCTCTTGCCCCGGTTGTCGCTGCGCACGATGTAGGGCTTGAAGTCTCCCTGCTTGTGGTTGTTGAGCGCGGCGAAAACGACGTTTTCGTCGAAGAGCGACGCCCGGATGTCGTTGACGTAGGAATTTTCCGGGACCCTGGCAAATTTTTCGATCCGCCGCCAGTTCTGGCCGCCGTCTTCGGTCACCTGGATGAGGCCGTCGTCGGTGCCGGCGTAGATCAGGCCTTCCACGAGTGGCGATTCGCTGACCGACACGATGGTGCCGTAGAACGAGGTCGAGTTGTTCTTGGCCACCGCGTCGACGCTCCACACCCGCCCCATGACCTCGAGCTGATTGCGGTCGAGGTTGCGGGTGAGGTCGCCGCTCACGGCCCGCCACGTGTCGCCCCGGTCGTCGCTGCGAAAGAGGATCTGCGCGCCGTAGTAGAGGCGCGTGTTGAGGTGCGGGCTGATCATCAGCGCGGAGTCCCAGTTCCACCGGAGCGGCGGCCCGCCGGCCTCTTCGCGCGGTTTGATATCGATCCGTTCCCCCGTCTTGCGGTCGAACCGGATCAGCCCGCCGTATTGCCATTGCGAATAAACAATATTGGGGTCCTTCGGGTCGATGGCGGGTTCGAAGCCGTCGCCGAACACGGTGACAAACCAGTCGCTGTTGCGGATGCCGTTGACGTTCTTCGTGCGTGACGGTCCTCCCTGGGTGGCGTTGTCCTGTGTGCCGCCGTATACGTTATAAAAAGGCTCGGCGTTGTCAACGGCGAGTTTGTAGAACTGGGTGAGGGGCAGGTTGGACGTGTAACGATAGTTCTTCCCGAAATCCCACGTCTCGTAGAGGCCGCCGTCGTTGCCGAGGATCAGGTGGTCCGGGTCGTCGGGGTCGAACCAGATCGCGTGCTCGTCGACGTGTTTGTATTCGCGGCCGAAGCGCTCGAATTTCTTGCCGCCGTCGGTCGTGACCATCACATACGTGTCGAGTGAAAACACACGGTCGAATACGTGGGGATCGGCGTAGATCTCCTGGTAGTACTGCGGGCTCCCCGACACGTAGTCACACTGTTTCGACCAGTTTTCTCCTCGGTCGGCCGACCGAAAAAAGCCGCCCTTGTCCTGCGCCGCCTCGACGATCGCGTAGAGCACATCGGGGTCCTGCGGAGAGACGGCCATACCGATCCGCCCCATATCAACATCCGGCAGACCCTTGTTGATTTTGCGCCAGGTCTTTCCCCCGTCGGTCGACTTGTGGATACCCGACCCCGGCCCGCCGTCGATCAGTACCCACGTGTGCCGGCGCCGCTGGTACGAGGCGGCGTAGAGGACGTCGGGGTCGCGGGGGTCGAAGTGGACGTCGGTAACACCCGTGTTCTCGTCGATCTCGAGGACGAGATTCCACGTCTTGCCGCCGTCGGTCGTCTTGAACAATCCCCTGTCCCCGCCCGGCGCCCACAGCGGCCCCTGCGCCGCTACGTACACCACGTCCGGGTCGCGGGGGTTGATGAGCACTTTTGCGATGTGTTCGGAATTGTCGAGCCCGACTTTTTTGAAACTCTTGCCGCCATCGAGCGACTTGTAGAGACCGTCGCCGTAACCGACGCTGCGCTGGCTGTTGTTCTCACCCGTCCCCACCCAGATGACGTGACGATTGCGGGGGTCGATGGCGAGGCAGCCGATCGAGTAGGAGCCGTACTCGTCGAAGATCGGCTCCCACGTCGTGCCCGCGTTGACCGTCTTCCACACGTTGCCCGAACAGGCGGCGATGTACCACGTGCTTTTCCTGACCGGGTCGACGGCGATGTCGCCTATCCTTCCCGACATGAACGCAGGGCCGATGCTCCGGAAGGAGAGCCCCGACGCCGCCTTGGCGATCGGATCCGGCGGGTCTTTCTTCTTGTCCTCGTCGGCGTCATCGGCGGCCCGTACCGCGCCGTTCCAGAGAAGGGCACTCAGCAAACAACACGTCATGATGAGTATTCGCGCCACTTTCATTGGGTCTCCTTTATTCGGGTAACAGACGAAACGGCTGCGGCCATCGCGGTTCTCTGGGCCCTTTTTCTCCGTCTGACCAGGTACGGCCGGACGAAAAGGCAGAGTCCCGTGAACCACAGCCCGGTCAGGACGAGCGCCGCGGGCAGGAACACCCACAGCTTGGCGCCTTCGCGGAAGAAACTTCCGTCGTGGATGCTCTCGATCAGATCGGAGCGCCTGAGTGCCACCTGGAGAATCTCGCCGGTGGCCGTGTCGATCTGGATCTCCCGGCGGTTCTTGCAGCGGACCTTGACCATCCCCTGCGACGGCCGGACGTCGAGGCGGTCGATGTCATCCCACGTCTCGACTTCGGCCTCGGGGACGCTTCGCGCCACCTCCAGGATGCGGTCAAAGCCGATGTTGAGCTCCCCGGCCGCCCCCATCTGAGCGGACGGCTGGATCCACCCGGAATTCTTTTTGAGCTGGAGAATGACGCCGGAGACGAGGATGACAATGAGCGGCAGGGCGACGACGACCGCGCCCCATCGGTGCAGTTTGCGGTTCCACTTGGCTGTTTTCATTCGCTTCTTTTCGTATCGGGATTTTCTAACGAGGGGAGCCGGTCGTATTCGACCATGATAGCCGAAGACACCGTATTTGGCAATTTTTTAGACAACTTCATCTGGTTATTCAATACAATCATCACAAACAATCATCACAATCGCATTTCCAAAATGAGGCGTAGAATTACGAGCTGAAATATGCAATTAATCACTATTTGAAAATTATGAGAGCTGACGATACGCAACGATATTCTGGCCGCGAGAGGGTCGAACCCGTCGTGCTGGACCTGGGCCGTCGAAGAAAAATAACGTCCCGGGTTCCGCTGGCGCTTCGCGGAATTCGCGCTTTCTTCGGCGCGTTGGGCGCCGTGGCGCCAAAAACGGCCGGAAGGCTGGCGAGCCGGATGTTCCTGAAGACGAGGCGTCATCGCGTTCCGGCGCGCGAGAAAAGGTGGCTGGAGGATAGCGTGCGCAGGGACTACACCGTCGACGGTGGAATACGCATCGCGACGTACTGGCGCGGCGACGGACCCGTCGTCTTGCTCGTACACGGCTGGGAAGGCCGCGGCAGCCAGATGGGGGCTTTCGTCGAGCCTCTGGTTAAAGCGGGGTTTCAGGCGGTGGCTGTCGACCTGCCCGCGCACGGAAACAGCCCCGGAGATTCGACCGATGGCTTCACCTGCGGGCGCGCGCTCCGGGAACTGTGCGCCGAGATCGGCGCGATTCACGGCGTCGTGGCCCACTCGTTCGGGGGTACTTGCACGCTGCTCGCGATGGCCGGCGGGATTCGGGTAAACCGAACCGTACTGATCAGCCCGGGAGTCGAACGGGAAGCATTCTTTCAGGGGTTCGCGAATATCGTCGGGCTGCCGGAGCGGGCCACCGACGAATTGCGGCGGTTGATGATCGAGCGGTTCGGCGAGCACCAATGGAACGTGTTCACGCCGGAGCGGCTGGGCGAAGTGCTGGACGCCGGCAGCGGCGCATCGCTCGTCGTCCACGACGTCGACGACGACGAGGTGCCCTACATCGACAGCGTCGAGTTGACGCGCCGGGCCGCGAGTGCCCGTCTGGTCTCCACGCGCGGGGCGGGACACCGGCGCCTACTCCGCGAACCCCGCGTGGTCGGAGACATCAGCGCTTTTATTGCCGGGGGCTGACCCCATGACCGTTTGACGGTCTCCCGGCGTTACCCGAATAACCGTTTCGCGCCGGTCTTGCCACTCCCACGAACAACGCCACCAGCAATCCGAAAAGGGTGATCTGAAGGACGAGGAAACTCGCCATCTTGAGCCACGCGAAATCCGGGTGGACGTATCTGACCAGCCATCCGGCCCCCTCGTTGAAGAGCGCCGACAGGAACGCCACCAGGGTGAGACCTCCCTTGATCCGGAACGAAACGGGCAGAAAGAGAACGAGGTGGGTGAGTGTCATCACCAGCATTCCCATCGCGAACAGATGAAAGTGGCTCGATTCGGCGAGTGCCCCCAGCGGCCGCGGCGGGCGTCCGAATTCCGCGTCGGGGTCGCCCAGGTAGTATGACACCACCGAAGCCGGGTCGAGGCTCATCTTCTCGAAATACAGAATCCAGTTCGTGACCCAGAACATCAGAATATAGACGAGAAAGAAAAACAGGATCAGCCGCAATAACTGGTTGCGGTTCCACTCTCCGGTGACGACAAATCGCAAGACGTAACTCCTCGGTTGAATCGCCTGGTTATTCTCCGGCGCCCCCGGGCGCCGCCTTTTCGACCGGGCGGCCGGCCCCGCCGGTTTTCCGTCCATCGTATTCGAGGGCTACTTCATAGACGGCGAGGACTCTGCGGACCGCCGCGGTGACGGCGTTCGCAGTAAGCGTGGCCCCGGTGATCCCGTCGACTTTGCCGCGGATACTCAAGGCATCGTCCAGGGGACGTCCCTCGAACTGCCGCAGCCACCGTTCCGTTGGCGCGTACTCCGGCGGTTCGTGAAAAGCGAGCATGTGGATGCCAATTGTGTTGCCGCCGGCGTCGAGCACTACGAGAATGGTCTCGGGCAGGCTGCGGACTTTGTGGGTCTCGATAAACGCGTAGCCGGCGATACGACCGTCCTCGATACCCACGTACGCCGTCACCATCCGGGACGGGAGCTTTGCGCCGGCGAGTTGCGCCGCCTGGTCGGCTTCCCCGCTGTCGAGAAACAATTCCCGTTTCTCTACCCTGTCGGCGCCGGGAAACGCGAGACGAAGCGCCGAATCCCGGCTGTGAAACACTTCCCCGTCCGCCGGGCCGACAAAGACAGCCAGGACGAGACAGAGCAGTATTCCTGAAATGCGGTATAAACGTGTCATTGTGTTTGTGATTGTCCGGCCTTGGGTATCCGTGGCCTGTTAGTAGATGAACCCGGCCCCCAACCGGATCTCGTCGCTCAACGGCACGGTCGATTGATCGGTGGGATGAACCCAGTCGAGTTTCACAACCACGGTGGGGTGGGGTTTGGTTTCGAGCCCGACCGTGAGCAGCGCGCCATCGAGGCCGGGATCGGCGGACAGCCCCGTGCCGGCGGCGACAGACGCCTGAAAATCGAACTGCTCGTAGCGCACCCACGGGCTCAACGTAAAATTCCGGTTGCTCCAGAGCAGGGGCGCCACGTCGTAACCGGCCTCGGCGTACCAGCCAAACTGGTTCTCGGGAACCTGCTGCGTGAGCATCTGATCGTCGTCGTCAAAGAACAACGCCGCGCTCAACGCGGCCGCATTGCTGATGTGACTCGCTGCGACCAGCGCGCGGGCGCGAAACCCTCCGCTGCTGTACTCGGCGTGTCCCTCAAATATCTCGTTGTTGACGGAAATCGCCGCCCCGGTCGAGTCCGCGACGAGTCCCTGGTCCGCACCGCCGGCGTAGACGGAGCCGCCGATACGGAACGTACCGCCGTGGTAATAGTCGAGGGACAACACACCACCGACGTCTTCCCAGATCGCCCGGTTGGCTTTCTGCCGGCCGCCGCGGACGCCTGTGGAGTTGAACTTATCCGCGTTGAACCCGTTGACCACGTACGCCGAATAGCGGAATCCGCCGCCGAAATCTCCGTGTGCCCCGAGTCCCATCTCTCGCCACGTCGTTGGTATGATCGTCTGTTCGATCACGGGGCGGATGTTGCCGAAATATGTCGGCGGTTCGTGGACGAGGTTCAGGAAACCCATGGGGATGAGGAGGTTCCCTCCCCGGACGTTGAACCCCTTGTTGAACAGAAAATCGAGATAGGCGAACTCGACGGAAATCGAACCGGACTTTCCCTGGTAATTTTCCGAGGTCGTGGCATGCTCGTATTCGATTTCGCCGTTCATCACGATCCAGTCGTTGAACTTGTATCCTATGTAAGTGATGAAGCGGTAGAAGTCGGTGGTATTCACCCTGCCCGTGATGTCGGTGTCGCCGTACGGCGAGGCAAAATAGAATTCGCCGTACCCTCCGAATGATACTCCCTGCGAAACGCCGTACACTTTGCTCGCCGCCGGCCCCATGCCGTAAACGCCTTCGAGTTCTTTGTCGGTCTCGGGAATGTTCATCTGCTCGCGGAGCCGGGAAACTTCCTCTGTGAGAATTTCTACCCGCTCCTCCAGGTCCTGATCGCCGCCCGCGTCTTTTTCCGCCAACACGTCCGTCACGAAAACCGATACGGCAAGTACCACCGCGGCAGCCACAAGTGGCCCTGCAGATTTCGCCGTCGCTTTCATTTTTTCCTCCTCACAACCGATTCCGTATAATTAGATATACCTAACTTCTT
>CBDVDJ010000081.1:0-8795 GCA_965372695.1 uncultured bacterium | reverse complement strand
TTGCTGTTGATATCAGGCAGCGCGCGGACACGGTCCAGCATCGTGGACACCACCCCGTCCCGGCGCGCCTGTTCGATCGTATCGTCGATGAACCGTTTGACTCCCGGATACGACCCGAAATAGTCGTCGATAAACTGCTTCGCCTCGGCCGTATCGATCCCGAGCGACTGGGCCAGTCCGCGGGCGCCCATTCCATACACGATACCGAAATTCACCGTCTTGGCCCGCGATCGCATTTCATCCGAAACCTCGTCCGGGTCTATCCCCATGATTTTCGCCGCCGTTCTCCGGTGAACGTCCGCTCCGTCGCGAAACGCGACAATCAACTCGTCGTCTCCGGAAAGATGCGCGAGGATCCGCAGTTCGATCTGCGAATAGTCGGCGTCGAGGAGCACCCACCCCGGTTGGGACGACACGAACGCCTTGCGGATCTCGCGGCCCTGTGCCGTCCGGATGGGAATGTTCTGCAGATTCGGGTCAGAGCTCGAAAGTCGGCCCGTACTCGCCACCGCCTGGTTGTAGGAGGTGTGGACGCGGCCCGTCTCCGGGTGGACCAGCTTCGGGATAGCATCGACGTAGGTATTCTTGAGCTTGACCAGCTGCCGGTAGTCGAGCAGCAGTCGGGGAACCTCGTGTTCCGACGCGAGTACTTTGAGAACGTCGACGTCGGTCGAAAACCCTGTTTTGGTTTTTCGCGCCGGCTTCAGCCCCAGTTTGTCGAACAGGATTCGACGCAGCTGCTGCGTGGAATTAATATTAAAGTGTTCCTCGACCAGCCCGTAGATCTTCTCTTCTATTTCGCCGATCTTTTTGGTGTACCGTCGCGACAACTTGTCGAGAAACGCGACGTCGACGCGCACGCCGGTCGTCTCCATCCGCATGAGCACTTCGGAAAGCGGCATTTCGACGTCGTAAAAAAGCGACCGGACCTGCGACGACTCCAGCATCGGCGCGAACTCGTGCTTGAGGCGCAGCGTGAAGTCGGCGTCTTCGCACGCATACCCGCACACACGCTCCAGCGGCACCTTGCGAATGTCCTTTTCCCGGATTCTCGTTTCGAACAGGGATGTGAACGGGATCATCTCGTGGCCGCAGAGTTCGAGGGCCAGCGCGTCGAGACCGTGGCTTCTCCGGCCCGGGTCGAGGCAATACGATGCGATCATCGTGTCGAACGCCACGCCGCCGAGCGGGAGCCCCGCGCGTTCGAGCACGATGGCGTCGTACTTGATGTTCTGCCCGATTTTTGCCGGCTTCTCCCGGGCGAATACAGGCCCCAGCGAACCCCTCACCAACTCGAGCGGCAACCCCGGCGCGTTCTCCGCGGGCATCAGCTCGAGACCCGTGTCGCCGATCACGCTGGCAACAGGGACGTAGTATGCCGCCCCCGGCTCGGCGGCAATCGAAATCCCCGCGAGAACCGCCCGCATCGGATCGAGAGCCGAGGTTTCCACGTCGACGGCGAATTCGTCCACCGATTCGAGAAACCTGGCCAATCCGGCCAGGCGTTGTGGCGAATCGACCAGTTGGTAACGGGAGTCATCCCCGGCCGGCGCCATCGGCGGCGGGTCGCCGGAATCGGCCTGTGCCGGCGGCGGCGGGTCGCCCCCGTCGTCCGGCGGCGCGCCACGGAATACCTTGCGCGCGAGGCGATCGAATTCCAGATCCTCGAGAATCGCGCGAAAAGCATCCGTGCGCATATCCCCGTGTTTTACGCCGGCCAGATCCACACAAATCGGTACGGCGTCGTCCAGCGTGACCAGTTCTTTCGACAGGTAAGCGTCTTCCCTGCCCGCTTCCAGCTTGCTTCGCAGCGTTGGCGAACCGACCGCTTCCAGGTTCTGATACAGCTCGTCGAGAGAATTGTGTTCTTTGAGCAATTTCAGCGCCGTCTTCTTCCCGACGCCCCGTACTCCGGGTATGTTGTCGGACGAGTCACCCATCAGCGCGAGATAGTCGACGATCTGGTCGGGACGAAGGCCCATCGTCTCCACCAGGGTGCCGGCGTCGATCTCCACTTCGACGACCTGGGTTCTGCCCGGCCTGATCACGTGTATGCGATCGTTGATCAACTGCAGGAGGTCCTTGTCGCCGGACACGACCTTCACCTCGACTTCGCTCTGCAGCCCGCGCGACAGGGTAGCGATCAGGTCATCCGCCTCGAACCCTTCCATGGAAAATTGCGGGACATTCATCGCCCTCAGCGACTCGTAGATCACGGGCAGCTGTTCGGCGAGTGCCTCGGGCATCTCATCGCGGTTGGCCTTGTACTGGTCGTACTTTTTGTGGCGAAAGGTCGGGGCGGCGGTATCGAATACGACGGCGAGGTAATCCGGCTGTTCGGACGAAACAAGACTCAACAGAGTGTTGAGAAAGCCGAATACGGCGCTCGTCTCTTCTCCGCGCGAATTGACGAGCGGTTGCCGGATAAACGCGTAGTAAGCCCGGAACACGATGGCGTGACCGTCCACGAGGTACAGTGTCCTGCCAGTCGCCATCGCTTCGCCTTTCCCGTCAACGGGCATAGAGGTCATGATTCAGGATGTAGTCGAGTACCGGAGGAGGCACGAGCGCGTCGATCGGCTCTCCGGCTCGCCGCTTCCGGCGGACTTCGCTGGACGAGACGTCGATTGCCGGCGATTCGAACACGACGACCCCCGCTTCGTCCCGTCCAAACAGCCGCGCCTCAAAGCCCTCCCGGGGGAATACAACGAGTGTGGCGAGGGACAGAATCGTTTCCGGTTCTTTCCACCCCGGAAGGTCACACAAGCTGTCAGCGCCGAGGATAAAGTAAATCTCATCTTCGTTCAACCGGCGGTAGCGGCGGAGCGACTCTGCCGTATAGGAGTCACCGGGGGTGTCGGCTTCGTGGAGCGAAACTTCTACCCCGTCGAGTTCCCCCGCGGCCAGCCGGGCCATGGCGACCCGGTGTTCCCACGGACTCAGCCCTTCCGGGTCCTTGTGGGGGGGCCGCGGCGCCGGCATCAACAGCACCCGGTCCAGTTCCAGGACGTCTCTCGCCGCTTCGGCCATCGCCGTATGGCCGACGTGCGGAGGATCGAACGAGCCTCCGAGTATACCGACTCTCGCTTTCACTTTCTCAGATTGTCGAGGCGGCGGCGGGCGTCGGTTTTGTATCTCACGTCTTCCGGGTAGGTGAGCACGAGAGAGAAGCTGCGAACAGCGCCGTCGATGTCGTCGCGGTCCTCCAGTATGAGCCCCTTGAAATAGGCCGAACGAGCCCAGAACTCGTTGTCCGGGTACTCTTCGATAACCTTGTCGAAGTATATCAGCGCCGCCTTCCACTTCTTGCGGCGGAAGTAGTAGTAACCGGTGTTGAACGCCTTTTCCGCCAGTCTGACGTTGATCCCCTTGATATTTTTTTCGACTTCGGGTATCAGGGGACTGCTGGGAAAAGTCTGGATGAACTGATTGAAGCGGGATAATGCGTCCTGCGCCCGTTGCTGATCGCGCTGGTACTTCGGCGCCTCCTTGAAATAGCACAACGCAATTTTAAAAAGAGAATCATCGACGTATTCGCTGTAGCCGTAGTTGTTCATGAGGATCTGATATTCCACGGCGGCGAGTGGCCATTCACTGTTGTTATAGTACGCTTCGGCGAGCATGAACTGCGCGTAGTCGCCGCGGTCGTGTCCCGGGTATCGCGACAGAAACGCTTTGTACAGCTCTTGCGCCTGGTACCACTTATCCTTCTGGTAATAACTGTCCGCCTTGGCGAGAACCGCCTCGGGACTGTCCGGCACCTTCGGTGCGCCACCGCCACAACCCGGGAGCGCGGCCAGCACCAGTACCAGGGCCAGCAGAAACCGGGCCATCGAATTGGGGCCGATGCGATTGTCCATGATGTTATGCCTGCCGTTCAATACAATCCCGCTTCCCGCAGCGCGGCGATCTTCTGCTTCGCCCGCTCCACGATCCTTCCCGACGCGCCACGATCGGTTTCGATGATCTCGCGAAATTCGTGATATGCCAGTTCGAATTCGCCCATTCTCTCATAGGTCTCGCCCAGAAGAAATCGGCTCTTCTGCCGTAAGCCCGGATTCCGCGTGATCGAGAGAAGGCCGTTGATTGCTTCCACCGCTTCCTCGTAGTTACCCAGAATAAAGTGCTTTTCACCCTGTTCGTACATCAAATTCGCCAGCCGCCACCGCGCCTGGGTAACCTGGTGGCCGTCCGGGAACACCTCGAGCATCTGCTCGAGACTCTCCATTGCGCTCACCGGCGTACCCAGCTCGACGTACGCGCTGGCCAGGTTGAGGTACGCCTGCTCGGCGGCCGTGGTATCGGGTATCTCCGCCAGCGCCTGCGAATAGCGCTGCGCCGCCCGTTCGTAATCCTTGTCGCCGAAATACACGTCCGCCACCATATAGAGGTACGGCCCCAGGACCAGCGCCGGATCGATCTCTACGGCCTTCTGCAGGCGCCTGGCGGCCTGCGAGCGCTTCCGCTTGTGAAACGAGCGCTCCCCGCTCTCGAACAGATACATCGCCGTGGGTGACGACAGTGACGGATCACCCGCTACCGCTTCTTCCAACTGGCGGAACCCCTCGAAATCACGGTTCACGGAAACGAGCGCGGCGCCGTAGTAGTAATAAACCTCGGGCGCGGTAATCCCCTTGCGGATCGCGTGGCGGCAAAAAGCGATCGTCTCTCGATAGTCTTCCGCCTCGAACGCACCCTTTATTTCGGTGATCGCTTTCTTCTCCCGCGAACATCCTTCCCCCATAGACAGCACGATCACAACCGCGCCGAAAACGATGGCGGCGGTTGTCGGACGTCTGGCGGACTGAATTGTCGCGTGGACGATATTGATAAGTCTAGCTGTCACTCTGATTCGTAAAGAACAAGTAGATCATTCCCACGATGATAGCACTGACGAATACGGGTTCCACGACCTTTCCCCACCCGGAACCGGGCATCTCCGGCGTGACGAACTCGTACGCCCCTTCCTGGATCCGGTCGAGGTCTCCGTGCGAAAACTGGTCCGAGTACTCGGCGGATGACTCTCCGATCCAGAGAACGTCCCCCCGTTCGGACAGCAGTTTCGCCTGCACCCTCAAATTGGCGTCGCGCTTGACCTTCTTGCCGCCGATAAGGTGCGAGCGGAAAACCTTGGGGTAAGAGAGACGGAACACCGGCACTTTGTAGTCGAGAGCGAACAGGCTGTCGCCGGGCGCCTGCCCCGGCCTGACCTGGACCGCGTCGATCCCTCTGCCCTCGAGCATCGCGGCAAAAATGTCCTCGAGCAGTTCGTACTCCTCGCCATTACCCTTGGGCACGATCTGCAGCCGGACGCCCCGGACGTCGCCCTCGATCTTGCCAATGATGTCCTCGGCGACCTGCGTCCCCAGCCGGGTCATCAGGTCGAGGTTCGTCGGCGGCGGCTCTTCCGCGCGGACTTGCGAGGCCGTCGCAAGCAGTAGTGCAGCAATAAAAACGGCCAGCAGCAGCGCGGCGCCCGGTGACGCAGCGGCCCATAACCGGCCGGATAGATGGTTGTTCAAGACTCCTCCATATGCAGGGGCGGGCTGAACCTAATGATCACGGGAGGCGCCGGACTCCGGCACTCCCGTCAGGTCGAACACACCGCTGTCGGTGATCCGGACCCGAACAAATTCCCCCACGACCGCCTCACGGGATTCGACGAATACCTCCCCGTCGATATCGAGAGCCTGGCCGTAAAACCTGCCGGCAACGCTGCCGGCGAACTCCTCGTCGACTCCACATTCGCGATCGACGAGGACGTCGAACGACTTCCCCACCCGGGCGGCCTGGACTCCGAATGAGACCGCCTCCTGCGCCGCAGCGAGATCCTCCACCCGCTGCCGTATCACGGGATCGGGCACTGCGCCTTCTAATGTCGCAGCTTCTGTCCCTGGTTCGCGAGAATACGGAAAAACGCCCAGGGAATCAAATTCCATTTCTTCGACAAATTTCAGCAGTTGCTCGAATTCTTCCTCCGTCTCACCGGGAAACCCGGCGATGACCTCGCTGCGAATCACCACGTCGGGAAACTCCGCGCGAATGCCGCCGATCAAGCGCTCGAGGTGTCCGCGGTCGTGCGACCGGCGCATCCGCTTCAACATCGCATTCGACGCATGCTGAACCGGCATCTCCAGGTACCGCACAACGGCTTCCTGGTCAAACAGCCGCCGCACGCGATCGAGCGTCATCCCCGCCGGGTGGAGGTAAAACAGCCTCACCCAGTCGATACCGGTCTTGACGATTCCCTCGACGACGTCCACGAAATCAGCGCCGCCGTCCTTGTACGACACAATGTCCTGTGAGAGCACCGAGACCTCCCTGACACCCCGTCCCACCATGTGCTCCACCTCTCGCACAATGGCGTCCACCGGCCGCACCACCTGCCGTCCCCGAATCGCCGGGATGGCACAGAACGAACAATTCCGGTTGCACCCCTCGGCCACCTTGACGTAGGCCGTGTGCGCCGGAGTGAGCGACGTGCGCTCCTCGAAACTCGCGAACCGGTCGGAGCCGGCTCCGTCGACCAGCCTCGGGGACGGCGGGGCATCCGCGCCGCCGCTCCAGGACTCCACCAGACCGGCGAGCCGCTCGTGCGCGCCCGTCGGCACGAAGTGGTCGACGTCGGGAAGCGCTTTTTCGAAATCCA
Source organism: uncultured bacterium (assembly GCA_965372695.1). Classification (GTDB taxonomy): domain Bacteria; phylum Krumholzibacteriota; class Krumholzibacteriia; order WVZY01; family JAKEHA01; genus CBDUWU01. The sequence goes on along the minus strand of CBDVDJ010000081.1, from coordinate 2,146 downwards.
TGCCGTGGTGGACGGGGAGACACCCCATCAGCACCAGCTTCTTTCCGGCCCTCCCGCGGCGCTTGTACCCGGCGAGCCGTTCCACTTCTTCCACCGTGTCGCGCCAGGAAGAAGCGAGAAACGAACAGGCCCCCACGAGCAGCACGTCTGCCTGCGACGGGTCGGCCGTCAGCTCGCATCCCGCCCGGCCAATGACGGCGGCGGCCGCCTCGCTGTCCACGAGATTCTTCGAACAGCCCATCGTCGTGATGTACGCGCGCAGCTTCTTTTTGTCCCGTCCGTCCGTCACTCGATGGCCTCTTCGATCGATTCCAGGAACACCTCGCGCGGCCTGGAGCCATCGGGCGGCCCCACGATACCGCTCTCTTCGAGTTGGTCGAGCAGACGCGCCGCGCGGGCGTATCCAACGTGGAGCTTGCGCTGGAGCAGGGACGTCGAGCCCTGTTTGTACTGCACCACGATTCCCCGCGCATCACCGAACAGCGGGTCGAAGTCACCGTCGATGTTGCCCCCCACACCGCCGGCGCCCGGGAGTTCGAGACTCGTTTCTTCGTACTCGTACGCCTTCCAGTGGGCGATCAATTCATCGAGGTTATCTTCCGATACCCACGCGCCGTGCAACCGCAGGGGCACGGGATTGGCCGCGTCGGTAAAGAGCATGTCCCCTTTGCCCAACAGCTTGTCGGCGCCGATCGTATCGAGGATCGTGCGCGAGTCCACTTTGGTCGCCACCCGGAAGGCGATGCGGGTGGGGAAATTCGCCTTGGTCTTGCCGACGATCACGTCGACCGACGGGCGCTGCGTCGCCAGCACCATGTGGATACCGGCCGCGCGCGCCATCTGAGCCAGCCGCGCGAGCAGCGTTTCGATGTCGACGCCCTTGGCGAGGGCGAGATCGCCCAGCTCGTCGACGATCAGCACGATATAGGGCAGGCGCTCCGGCTCCCCGTCCACGCCCTCGATCTTGCCCAGGCTGACCTTGGTATTGTAGCTCTCTATGTTTTTTACACCGTGGCGCCGAAAAAGTCCGTTCCGGCGCCTCATTTCTACCGTGAGAAACTCGAGAACCCGGGCCGCCTCCTTGGGGTCGGTGATGACCGGGTGCATCAAGTGCGGAATGCCGTCGTATTGTGACATTTCGACCATCTTGGGGTCGACGAGCAGCACCTGCACGTCGCTCGGCCGGTACTGGAAGAGGATACTGGCGATAATTGCGTTGAGGCACACGCTCTTGCCCGACCCGGTCGTGCCCGCGACCAGCAGGTGGGGGGCATCGCACAGGTTCATCAGGAACGGTTTACCGACGACGTCGACGCCCAGCCCGATCATCACTCCGCCCAGGCGCTGCCGTTCCGAGATCTGACTGAGCACGTCGTAGAGATAGACGGTGCGGCTCTCCGGGTTGGGGATCTCGATGCCGACGGCCGCCCGGCCGGGAATCGGCGCAATCATGCGAAGGCTGCGGGCGCGCATCGCCAGCGCGAGGTCATCGGCGCGGCTCGTGATGTCCTTTATGCGGACGCCGGGCGCCGGTTCGAATTCGAACGTCGTAACGACGGGACCATGGTGTACGGAGCTGATTCGTCCCTGAACCCCGAAGGTCTGCAGCTTCTCCTCGAGCACGCCGCTCCAGTTCTTGAGCTTGTCGTGCGAAAAGGTCCCCTCGATCTCGACACCGTGTTCGAGCATGGTCAACGGGGGGAGCGACGCCCTGGCGAGCGGCTTTCCCGCCGGAACCGCCGGCCGCCCTGCACCGGCGGGCATTCCCTTTTTGCCGCCGTCTCGCGCCGATCTTTCCAGAGTCGTAATCTTGACGGAAATATCTTCCTTTGCGCCCGGCGGCGTCCAGGGACCGGCGTCTTCCGTTTCGTCCGAAAGCTTCTTCATCGAGGCGTCGAAGCTCTCGGCCGAGGTCGCCGCGCGCGGCGGACGTTCGGCTCGAGGCGCATGGATTTCGGGCTCCTCCTCGCCGTCCTCATAGCCATCATACCCATCAACCTCGCGCATCGACCGCGCCGCGCCAACGAGACCCGCCACCCCACGCCTGACACCGTGGACACCCCAGCCCGCCAGAGCCGCCACTCCACGGACCTGGCCGCGCAATTGCGGCTTCGCCCCGCCGGCGGGGCGAAGCGCCCCGATGCGG
>CBDVDJ010000080.1:0-8813 GCA_965372695.1 uncultured bacterium | reverse complement strand
ACCGGAATTGAAGCCGGTGTTGTTGGCGAAGGTGCTGTTCAGGATGGTGACGTCGGCGAGGAGGTTGTACATCCCGCCGCCGAATGTCGTGCCCGATGTGTTTCCGTCGAATAAAACGTTGGTGAGCAAGGGCGCGCTGCCGATGTGGTTGTACATTCCGCCCCCTCCGTTTACGGCGGTGTTGTCGCGAAAGATCACGCCGTTAACGGTGGGGCTGCCCGGGAAGTTGATCATGCCGGCGCCCCGGGCGTCGGGGAAGACGCCGAGGGCGGCGCCGCCCTCGACGATAAAGCCGTCGAGCACGGCGGTCGAGTCGGTTCCGGAGCCCGTGACGACGTGGTAACAGCCCACAGGCCCGCCGTTGCCCAGTATCTGACCGCTGAGGATCGTGGGGTGTTCACCCGGCCGGCGCTGCGAGCGGCCGGTTTCGATGCCTTCGAAGCCGCCGTAGACGGCGATGCCGCTGCTGAGCCGGAATGTGGCACTCAGGTCGTCTCCGTCTGTGGGCGCGTAGGTACCCTCCGCGACCCAGATCTCCTCCACGCCACCGCACGCGATACCGAACCCGAGCCGCAATGATGTCGCGGCGTCCGCCCAGGAAGTGCCGGCGCCGGATCCGGTGGCGTCGGCATCGACGAAGATGACGGGGCCCGGTGATCCGCACGCGAACTCCCACGCGCCCATGTCGACGATGCCGGATTCGATCCGCGGGTTGCCCGCGATGTCGGTGGGCGGGAGCCCCGGCGCAGCTCCGTTGTCGCCGGCGTTGATGCACGGCGACCACAGGCTCAGGCGATAATCGCCGCCGGCCTCGTCGATCAGCCACGGGTCGGTGTCGAGGTTGCCGCCGCCGTCGATGCCGATGGCGGTATCCCACGAAGCGCTCCCACCTGAGCCGGCGATGAGCGAGTTGCTGAAAGTGAGCTCGAAGTTTCCTTCGACGAACACCTCGCTGGCGCCGTCGTTTCCCCAGATGATCGTGTTGGCGATCGTGCCTTCGCCGTAGTAGTTGTAGATCGCGGCGCCTTCGCCGTCACAGCTGTTCCCGACGATGGTGACGTTGGTCATTTCGGTATACGGAACCTGTGACCCCATCCGGATGGCGCCGCCCTGGGAAGTGGCGTGGTTACCCGTGAAAACGACATTCCTCATGCGCGGGCCCCAAAGTCTGGGCGGATCGTAGCCGGCGGAGCCGTAGTAGTACATGGCGCCGCCGAGGACGGCCGAGTTGCCGATGAACCACACGTTATTCAGTTCGATGTTCGATCGGGGACAGTAAACAGCCCCGCCGCTGCTCGAAGCGGTATTGTTGATGAACGTAACATTGTTCAGGACCGGGGTATTCTCGTACGTGGAGAGTCCCGCACCGTTCACGGCCGTATTTCCCGAGAACAGGCAGCCGTTCAGGAAATCGTCCGACGCCAAGAGGCCCCCGGCGTAGTTGTCGATGAACGTGCAGTCGTACATCGACACGCTGTCGGCGCTCACCATAGCGCGCTTCGGGTGGTGGGTGAAGGTGACGCGCGTGAAGACCGACGTCGAGTTGCTGTAGAGCCCGACACCGAGGTTGGCGTCGAAGAGGCAGTCGGTCATCGTCACCGCGCCGAAGTAGATGCGCATCCCGTCGGAAGTCTGGTTGTTGGCCAGGCCCTTGTTGGCGGTAATCGTCACTCCGGAGAAGGTCGCCGTCGAATTGTAGGTATAGATCCCGCCCCCGGTCCCGGGGTAGGTGGTGGTCCCCGAGATGATGCCGGTAGAATTGTGCCGTACGATCGCGTTCGAGATGTCCGGTGCGCCGCCGTCGACGTAGATGCCGCCGCCGCCGCGTTTGGCGGTGTTCCGCTCGAGGATGACGTCGGTCACCGTCATGTTGGAATTGACGAGGATGATGCCGCCGCCGTACTCGTTGCCGCTGCCGTCCGTGCCGTCGGCGTAGCCGCCGGTGATGGTGAATCCGTCGAGCACGGTAGTGGGCGCCGAGGCGATCGAATAGACGACGTGAAGTGAATTGTCCGTCGAGTCGGGAGTGCCGATAGCTCCGCTGAGGATCGTGACGTTCGATGCCGGGTCACGCTGGGCGCGCACCACTTCCGTCCCGTCGAAACCGCCGTAGAGACCGACCTGGCTGTCGATCGAGAAACGGACGTTCCGGTCGACGCCGGTGGTGGGTTTGTACGTACCCGCCGCCACCCATATCTCGTCTCCGGCTGCAGCCGAGAGAAGAGCGCTCTGCAGGCGCGTGAACGCATCCAGCCACGACGTGCCGTCGTCGGCGCCGGTCGCGCTGGAATCCACGTAGATTTGCGCTCCCGCCGGTGCGGCGGCGATCACGATGAGACAAACAGCTGCTATCCAGAGGTGTGCCCTGATCATATTCAGTATCCCTTGTTCGAGGTGCCGGGTGACAATTATAGCAGATCGGGGGGCTTGAAATCCCGCCCCTGCCCTACGAGTAGTATGTCGTCGGATGGGAGTCCGAAATTACCCGCGCGTGGTTACTTTGTATAAAAACAATCGATTACGAGCAGCTCTCTCGTGTCCAGTAAATCGCACTACTGTATGTCTTTTTCCAGAGACAAAAACATCGTCTTCTGGTAATCTGCACGTGAAAATCGCATGGGGTTGTCTTATTTATGGCGCCCCGGCGGCAGGCCCAAGGTGAAACCCGATCGAAGGAGGGCGAACATGAAAAGCAGCCGTTTGATGGTGGCAGTTTTGTTGCCGGCGGCCCTGATCCTGTTCGGCGCGTCGTCGAGTCTCGCACAGACGACGATTCCGAACCAGATGACGGAGGAAACACTCGAGTGTATCGAGTGTCACGTCACGGAAACGAACGGTATCTACCAGGAGTGGGGAACATCGAAACACTTTCGCGGTAACGTGGGATGCTATGAGTGTCACGGCGCCGAAAAGGGCGATGCCGACGCGTTCGATCACGAGGGACACCTCATCAGTATCATCGTGTCGCCCAAAGACTGTTCGCGCTGCCACGCGAACGAAGTGAAGGAATTCGACGAGAGCCATCACGCCAAGGCGGGGATGATCCTGGGATCGCTCGATAACTTCCTCGCCGACATCGTCGAGGGTAACTGGGAGTTCTACGGCGGATCGGCGCTCACGGTGAGCGGCTGCCAGCAGTGCCACGGCTCCGTCGTCGAGGTCAACGAGGACGGCACGCTCACGCCCGCGAGTTGGCCCAACACGGGCATGGGACGCATGAACCCGGACGGATCGGTCGGCGCGTGTACGGCGTGCCACCAGCGCCACGCGTTCTCGGCCGAGCAGGCCCGCCGGCCGGAGAACTGCGGCAAGTGTCACCTCGGCCCCGACCATCCCCAGAAGGAAATCTACGAAGAGTCGAAGCACGGCATCGCGTACCAGGCGCACGAGGACGACCTCAACATGGACAGCGCCAAGTGGGTGCTGGGCGAGGACTACACGGCCGCGCCCACGTGCGCGACGTGTCATATGTCGGCCGTGAGGACGAAAGACGGCGAACTGATACCGGTGACCCACGACGTGGGACTCCGGATCAGCTGGAACAACCGCCCGCCCAAGTCGATCCGGCCCGAAATCTCCGACAAGAAGCTCGGTCTGGAGAAGATGGCAAAGGTGAGCTGGGAAACCCGCCGGGCGAATATGACCAGGGTTTGCACCGTCTGCCACAACACGAATTATGTGAACAATTTCTACGTGCAGTACGACGGCGTGATCGACCTGTACAACTCGAAGTTCGCCGAACCGGGTATCGAGATCATGGCTCTGCTCTACGAAAATCAGCTCATCACGTCGCAGAAATTCGACGAAATAGTCGAGTGGACGTGGTGGGAAATCTGGCACCACGAGGGTCGCAGGGCCCGCCACGGTGTTTCCATGATGGCGCCCGACTATACGCACTGGCACGGGCTCTACGAAGTGGCCAAGCACTGGTACTCGAAGTTCATTCCGGAGCTCAGGCACATTGTAGAGGTCAACGAGGCTTCGTCCGATGCCGACAAGGTGGAAGGCGCAAAGCTGCTGGCGGCTAAAATTGACGAAGTGCTGGAGAGGCCGGAACACGCGTGGTATCTCGGCAAGATCCCGGAAGCGGAGGCCGAGAAGCGCAAGAAGGCGCAGGAAGAGTTCAAGGCCCGCTACAAATAGTTATCCTTGCGTGCGTGTTACGTGGTGGAAGAATGGTCAACGCATTGAGGCACGCAAGGATAATTGCGGGAGCTGATACACGGCCGTTCGCAGCATAGCTCCCGCAAAGCAAAAGAGGAGAGACCGTGAAAAAAATATTTTTAATCATTGTTCTTGGGGCGTTGTTGCCTGTTTGGGCGGCGGATGCCGTGGGGGCGCCGGATACGTCGGAGATATTCAAGCCGAAGGCGCAGGTGTGGCACCGCTTCGAAGCATCCAACCGTGATTTCAACGCGAATACGGCCGTCAACACCTTCAACCTGGCGCGGACCAGGCTTTCCCTGATGGTGACGCCGACGCCGGACATGGAGGCGTTCATACAGCTGCAGGACTCGCGCGTCTGGGGTGAGGAATCAAGCACGATTACCGACGGCAGCGCCGACCGCTTCGACCTGCACCAGGGCTACATCAAGATCAAGGACTTCTTCAAGGCGCCTCTGGACGTCAAGCTGGGGCGTCAGATCGTCAACTACGGGCTGCAGCGCCTCGTCGGCGGGGTGGAGTGGCACTTCATTGGCCGGACATTCGACGGTGTGATCCTCGACCTCCACCAGGACAAGTGGTGGCTCGACGGTTTTGTACTTCAGGAGGTGGAAAATTTTCGACCGGCGCCTTACCAATTGACGGATAGCCTGTATGCAGGTGACTACGATGATATGTTTTTCTGGGGCACTTATGCGGGGCTCCGCCTCCTCGAAAACCACAAGCAGGAGTTCTTTGCCATGTGGCAGCGCAAGCAGCCGTCGAGTGTCTTGAACCGCGGCACCGCCGGCTGGTTCCTCGAGGGGAATTTCGGTCCGATCAAGTACCAGTCCGACGCGGCCTACCAGTTTGGCAACATCACGCCGGAGGGTGAGCAGGGCAACCCGGTGAGCACGGTCGAGGCGTGGATGTTCACACTCAATCTGGGCTACGTCCCCGCCGGAGTGTCGTGGAAGCCGGAAATCTATGTCGCCGCCGACGTTCTGAGCGGAGACGACGACATAGACGACGACAAATGGAAGGCGTTCGACACGCTCTACGGCACCAACCACAAGTTCTACGGGTTCATGGACTACTTCATCAACATCCCGAAAAACACTTACGGGGGAGGGCTGGTCGATACGTGGGGGCGTTTCAAGTGTACGCCTTTGAACAAGACCTCCTTTATGCTCGATGGGCACTACTTCCAGTCGCAGCAGGATGTGTCGTTGTCGGACGACACGGCGTCGAAGAAATTCGGGACCGAAGTCGATTTCACAATGATGCACAAGTACACGACGAACCTGACCTTCTTTCTTGGCGCGTCGTGGTTTGGTCCCGATGCGATATTCAAGGACAAGAAGGGAGTCGACAGTTCGACGTGGTTCTACGTCTGGACGGTATTCAACATCTAGTCCCGGACCGGGGTTCGATATCGTTTCCGTGGAGGGGACCGGCGTTGCCGGTCCCCTTTTATGTGCTATAATCCGCGGACGAAGAACCCCACTCCGACATAGCCATCAACTCCGGGGGTACATCCCATGCTCTCCAGATCGATCGCCGTGTTTCTCATTATAGTCCTGACCGCCGCCGCCGTGGCGGGATCGAATGATCCGCCACCGCGGCAAACCGCAACGTCCCACCGGGAGATTCCCGACGATCCGCCCGGACGGCGGGCGCTGCCTTCCCCGGGGGCCCCGGCAATGGCGCCGATCCTTATGGGAATCGCAAAGACGTACCAGGTGAACGTCGACGCGGGCGGCGCCAACATCCTGATGGATGCGGCCAACGAGCCGTCGATCGCCGTCGATCCTGGCAACCCGAACCGGATGGCGATCGGCTGGCGGCAGTTCGATACCGTCCTATCAAATTTCCGCCAGGCCGGGTGGGGGTACACGAGTAACGGCGGGCGAAACTGGACTTTTCCCGGCGTGATCGAGCCGGGGGTGTTTCGCAGCGATCCGGTCCTGTCTTTCGACGCCGACGGCCGCTTCTACTACAACAGCCTCAAAGTGATCAGTAACGTGTTTACCAACCAGGTATTCCAGTCGGCCGATGGAGGAAAGACCTGGGATTCGGGTACAGAGGCGTGGGGTGGCGACAAGCAGTGGATGACGGTCGACCGCACGGGTGGTGCGGGCCACGGATACATCTACTGCGCGTGGAGCGTGGCGGCCGGTTGCTGCGGCAATAACACGTTCACGCGGTCGTCGGACGGCGGGGCGTCGTACGAGTACCCGATTCAGATCCCGGCGACTCCGATCTGGGGGACTCTCGATGTCGATGCCGAGGGCAACTTGTACGTGGTGGGGGTGAGCCCGGCGGATTTGTCGCTTTTCTGGGTGGTGAAGTCGATCAATGCGAAAGACCCGCTGGCAACACCTTCGTTCACGGTTTCGTGGGTATTCATGAACGGGAGTATGCGGGTCGGTGGTGGAGGGCCCGTCGATCCCAACCCGGTTGGGCTTCTGGGGCAGGCGTGGGTGGCCGTCGACCGTTCGGGCGGCCCCACGCACGGAAATATCTATGTGGTGTGCAGCGTAGACCCGCCGGGCATCGATCCCCTCGACGTGCATTTCACCCGGTCCATCGACGGCGGAGCGACGTGGAGCACGCCGGTCCGTATCAACGACGACGTTCCGACGTCGTTTTCGTGGCAGTGGTTCGCAACGATGTCGGTCGCACCCGACGGCCGCATCGACGTGATCTGGAACGACAACCGCGGCACGGGGGACGCCAGGGTGAGTGCGCTCTACTACTCGACGTCACCGGACGGCGGCTTGAACTGGTCGGCGAACGAACAGTTGAGCCCGACCTTCAACAGCCACGTCGGCTGGCCGAACCAGAGCAAGATCGGTGACTACTACGACATGGTGTCCGACGACGTGGGTGCGAGCCTCGCGTGGTCGGCGACGTTCAACGGCGAGCAGGACCTCTATTACACGCGGATCGGCGACTGGGACTGCAACGTCAACGGCGTACCCGACTCGGTCGACATCGCGACGCTGCAGAGCGCCGACTTCAACGACAACGGGATCCCGGACGAATGCGAAGACATCCAGACGGCGGTGGGCGAGTCGCCCCCGCCCGGGTGGGGACTGGCCCAGAATGTTCCCACCCCGTTCAATCCCGTGACCAGCATCCGTTTCGACGTGGCCCCGGGTGGGGCCCGCGTCACGCTGCGCGTGTTCGACGTGGAAGGGCGCCTGGTCCGCACTCTCGTCGATGGGTTCGAGGTGGAGGGGGAGCGGACGGCGGTATGGGACGGCTCGGATTCGCGCGGCTACCCGGTGGCGTCGGGACTTTATTTTTACCGGCTGGAAGCGCCGGATTTCGTCGAAACGCGCAAAATGCTCCTTTTAAAGTGAGGTCGATCGTGACGTTCAAGATTCTCATCGGGTTGATGCTCTCGTGCCTCGCCGCATTCGCGTCAACCGTTTCGTCCGACGACGCCGGTGACCTGGCCGGGCGCGTGGCGGATCAATACGGAGACCTGGGAAACTACTATGCCGCCGGGACGTTCAAATTGACGACGACGGTGATGGGTTCGTCGCAGGATATCGAAGCGCCGTTCATCCAGGCCGGCAAGGTACCCGGCAGGATGCGAATGGAAATCCAGCACGACATCCTGGGATCCCTCGTCGTCAGCGACGGTGAAGCGATGTGGACGTACTTCAAGGCGACGGGCCAGTACAAAAGGGACGCGTCGGTGCCGATCGCGGGCCGTGGTGGCGACAAACCCGGGGCGACGGTGATGGGGCCGGGGGGATCCTTTCTCGGCATGTACGGGACCATCGCCGGTGAAAATGTCAGCGTCCGGCAGGCCGGTTTCGCGGAAATCGAATTCGCCGGCGGGACCGTCCGTTGTACCGTGCTCGAACTCGTCCACGCGCCGTCCGATTCGGCGCCGGCGGTGCTGGGGCCCGATTCGCTGTTCGTCGATCCCTCGTCCGCGTTCGTCCTCAAGAGTGTCCATAACGTCGAGGGTGAGGTGCAGGGAATGGCGATGAAAACCCGCATGGTCCTCGAATACGACGATATCCGTCTGGATACGGAGCCGGTCGACGAGCTGTTTGTCTTTGTCCCGCCCGCAGGAGCGACAGAGGTGGAAGAATTCGGCGGCTTCGGGGGGACGAGGGTCGATCTGACCGGGACGATGGCGCCCGACTTCAGGCTCGCCGACCTGGACGGCAAGCCGCATCGCCTCGAGAACTACCGGGGCAAGGTGGTGCTGCTCGATTTCTGGGCGAGCTGGTGTGCTCCGTGCCGGAAGGAACTGCCGTCGATCGAGAAGTTTCACCGGGAGTACCGGGACAAGGGACTCGTGATTCTCGCCATCAACACCGAGACTCACGATGTCGCCCGTGCGTTCGTCAAGAAGTACGGGTACACGTTTCCGGTGGTGAGAGATGCCGAGGGGACGGTTCTCGACGACTATGCCGTCAGTTCGATACCCGTGACGATCGTCATCGATCGCACGGGCCGGATCGTCGCGCACTTCGTCGGATTCGGCGGCGAAGAGGAACTGGTATCCGCGCTTCGCTCAGCGGGGATAGAGTAACAGGAACACCACCCAGCCGGGGACGTTACGTGACGGTTTGACCCAGACGTCGAAGAACGGCGAGAAATCCACCGATCGCTTGCCGTACGAAAATCGTAACGGTTCGCCC
>CBDVDJ010000079.1:0-8817 GCA_965372695.1 uncultured bacterium | reverse complement strand
CCCCCGATGTCCGGCCCCGCATTATAAAAAGAACGCGCGGGTATATCAAAAACGGGTACAAGGTGCTGCGCGAATGGATGGACGGCCACCCGGGGACGTTCGACGTGACACCGCCCCAGGCGGCGGCGATCGCTTTTGTCCGCTATCACCTCGACATCAACTCGTCGGAGTTGATCGACCGGCTGCGCCGCGAAAAGAGCGTGCTCATCGTCCCCGGCGACTTCTTCGGCATGGACCGGTTCGTGCGCATCAGCTTCGGGCTGCCGCGCGACTACCTGACAGCGGCACTCGACCGGATACACGAACTGGTCACCGGACTGCAGGAGTGAGTCCATGAGCCCGGATCGTACAGCGTTCACGACGAAAGACGCCGTCAGGGAGGTAAAGGCCGCAGCAAGGCGCATCGGACCCCACGTGCGTGAGACGTGGCTGGAACACTCGCCGCACTTCAGCTCCGCGACGGGCGCCAACGTGTACTTCAAGATGGAGAACCTCCAGCACACCGGGTCGTTCAAGGTTCGCGGCGCCCTCAACAAGGTGCTCTCGCTCTCTCCCGGCGAACTCGCGCGCGGCGTGGTCGCCGCGTCGACGGGGAATCACGGCGCCGCCGCCGCGTACGCCGCCGGTATCGCGAAGTCCCACGCCGTCGTGTTCGTCCCCGAAAACGCCTCTCCCGACAAGCTGAGGACGGTCGGGCGCCTGGGCGCCGAAGTGCGCTTTCACGGCGACGACTGCATGGTGGCGGAATTGTTCGCGCGCCGTTACGCCTCCGACAACGGGATGGTGTATATTTCGCCGTACAACGACCCGCTCGTCGTGGGCGGGCAGGGGACGATCGGCATCGAGCTCGAACGACAGCTCGACACGATCGACGCCGTGTTCGTCTCGCTCGGAGGCGGCGGACTGATTTCGGGAATAGCCGCGTATCTCGACCCGGCGCGGCCGGGGGCGCAGATCGTCGGGTGCTCGCCGGAAAACTCGCAGGTCATGATCAAATCGGTCGAGGCGGGGAAGATCCTCGACCTCCCGTCGCTGCCGACGTTGTCCGACGGGACGGCGGGCGGTGTGGAGAAAGGATCGATCACTTTCAATCTCTGCCGCAAACTCGTCGACGACTACGTCACCGTAACCGAAGAAGAAATCGCCGACAGCTGGCGCGAGTTCACCACCACGCACCACATGATGATCGAGGGCGCCGCGGCGGTCGCGATCGCCGCGCTCATGAAGAGCCGCGATCGCCTGGCCGGGCAGAACGTTGTCGTCATCCTCTGTGGCGCCAACATAGGCATGACTACCATAAAGGCGATGCTGCCATGAAGACAATTACACGACAGGAAATCGAAAAAGTACTACCCACCCTCGACCTGTTCCCCGCGATCGAGTCGGGATTTGTCGCCTACTCCGAGGGCCGCGCCGTGGTGCCGCCCGTCGGCGAACTCCTCCTCGACAAGGGCGAAGTCCACATCAAGTACGGCTATATAAAGGGAGACGACTACTACGTCATCAAGATCGCGTCCGGGTTCTACGGCAACTCCGCCCTGGGGCTGCCGTCGGGGAACGGCGCCATGCTCATCTACCGGCAGGGAACCGGGGAGCCGGTGTGCGTCCTCTTCGACGAGGGGCACCTCACCGATGTGCGCACGGCGGTGGCCGGCGCCATCGCGGCCAAGTACATGGCGCCGCGGGACGTCGCGAGCATCGGCATCGCAGGTACCGGTGCGCAGGCTCGCCTTCAGCTGCGACACCTCGCCGCCGTCACCGACTGCAAACGAGTCGTCGTGTGGGGCAGGGGGAACGAACAGACGGCGCGTTATCGCGCCGAGATGTCGGCGGAGGGCTACAGCGTGAAGACGACGTCGAATGCGAACGACCTCCTCGCCGAGTGCAACCTCATCGTCACGACGACGCCGTCGACCGAGCCGCTCCTCGCCGCCACCGCGCTGCGGCCGGGAACGCACATTACCGCCGTCGGATCCGACACGCCGTACAAGCGGGAACTCGACGCGGACATACTCCAGAGAGCGGACGTCGTGGTGGCGGACAGTATCGAACAGTGCCTTGTCCGCGGAGAGATTTACCAGGCGATAAAAACCGGGCGTATCGCGCAGGAAGACATCCTCGAGCTGGGCGACGTTATCGCCGGGCATGTCGACGGGAGAACTTCGGAAGAGCAGATCACGGTGGCCGACCTCACCGGCGTGGCCGTCCAGGACATCAAGATCGCCGAGGCCGTGTTCGAGGCCATCGGTTGAAACACACGGAGCAGGGTCCCATGAGAATATCGATTCGATTCACGACGGCCATGGCGCTGGCCGCCCTGTGCGGCGCGCTCATATCCGGGGCGGCGAACGCGCAAGACCCCAATGACCCCATTGAGGCGGCGCGGTCGTACTACGCGGCCAACGCGGGGCGCATCATGGCGGAGTACGCCGAGTTCCTCTCGCTGCCCAACCGCGCCCACGACGAAGAGGACATCCGGCGCAACGCCGAGTGGCTGCGCGAAGCGCTCACCCGGCGCGGCGTCGCCGTCGAGATCCTCGAAGTCCCCGGCGCACCCCCCGTCGTCTATGGGACACTCGACGCGGAGGGTGGGCGCAAGGGCCGGCGGACGATCGGCTTTTACGCCCACTACGATGGCCAGGCCGTCGTGCCCGACAAGTGGCGGCAGTCGCCGTGGCAGCCCACATTATATACGAGCGCCATCGAGGCGGGCGGCACGCCGCGCCCCTTCCCGAAGGACGGCGAGCCGATCGACCCCGAGTGGCGCCTCTACGCGCGCTCGGCGTCCGACGACAAGGCGCCCTTCATGGCACTCCTCGCCGCCCTCGACGCGATGCATCAAGCAGGTGTCGCGCTCGAGACCAACGTGGTTTTTTTCATGGAGGGCGAAGAAGAGGCGGGCTCGCGCCACCTCGGCGACTACATGGACCGCTATCGCGACAAGCTCGAGGCCGACGTCTGGCTCATCTTCGACGGCCCCACGCACCAGAGCGGCCAGCCGCAACTGGTTTTCGGCGTGCGCGGCGTGGCCGGCCTCGACATCACGATTTACGGCGCCAACCGTTACCTCCACAGCGGGCACTACGGCAACTGGGCGCCCAACCCGGGCATGATGCTGGCACAATTGCTCGCGTCGATGAAGGACGAGAACGGCCGCGTCCTGATCGACGGATTCTACGACACGACCGAGCCCCCCGGCCCGGCCGAAATCGAAGCGGCGAAATCACTCCCCGACATCGACGACGACCTGCGGCGTACCTTCGGCCTCGCCGCGACCGAGGCGGACAACGCCCCCTACCTCGACCGGCTCATGATACCGTCGCTGAACGTGCGCGGGATCGAGTCGGGCGCTGTGGGAGAGAGCGCGCGTAACGTCATCCCGTCCGAAGCGGAGGTGTCGATCGACATCCGCCTCGTCAAGGGCAACGACCCCGCCGACATGCTCGAAAAGGTCGAGGCCCACATACGCAGGCAGGGGTACTACATCGTCCGCACCGAACCCACCGACGAGGAACGCCTTGCCCACAAAAAGATCGCGCGCGTCAATCCCCGCGGCGGCTACCGCGCCACGCGCACGGCGATGGACGACCCGATAGTGGCGTGGGTCGAGGCCAGAGCCCGCGAAGCCGCCGGCGAAGAACTCATATTGCTGCCGACGATGGGCGGTTCGCTCCCGCTCTACCTGTTCGAGGACAAGCTCGGCAAGCCCATCGTGATCGTTCCCATCGTCAACTACGACAACAACCAGCACGGTCCCAACGAAAACCTGCGCATGGGGAACCTCGAGTACGGGGTCCTGGTGATCGCGTCGATCCTGGGAGGAACGCAATGAGAACAACTCTGGCCATCGCCCTCATGTGTGTTTTTGTTCTGCCGACCGCCGCCGAAGACACCGTGTCCATTCAGGTCGAACCACAGGTGATCGTCCTCGGGATCACGCAGGACGGCGGCTACCCCCAGGCCGGGTGCCGTAAGGACTGCTGCCAGCCCGCGTGGGATGACCCCGGCCGCCGCCGCCACGTCTCGTGCATCGCCATCGTCGATCCTAAAACAAATCAGCGCTGGATCATCGACGCCACGCCCGACTTCCGCGAGCAGTTGCGCATGCTCGACGAAACCGCCCCGACACAAGCGCAGCCCGGACTCGACGGGATCCTGCTGACCCACGCGCACATCGGCCACTACGCCGGACTCGTCCACCTCGGCAGGGAAGTGATGGGGACGAAGGCGGTGCCCGTCTACGCGATGCCGCGCATGCGCCACTTCCTCGAGAACTACGGTCCGTGGGACCAGCTCATACGCCTCAACAACATCGAAGTCCGCCCGATCGAAGACGGCGTGCCCATCGCACTCAACGACCGCATCACCGTGACGCCATTCCTGGTGCCGCACCGCGACGAGTACACCGAGACCGTCGGGTACCGCATCGACGGTCCCACCCGCTCCGTCATCTACATCTCCGACATCGACAAGTGGGACCGCTGGGACACCTCTATAATAGAGGTGATATCCGGCGTGTCGGCCGCGTACCTCGACGCGACCTTCTACATGGAGGGCGAGATCCCCGGGCGCAGCATGGCCGACATCCCGCATCCCTTCATCGAGGAGAGCATGAAACTCTTCGACGGCCTGCCCGACGCCGAAAAGGCCAAAGTCCGCTTCATCCACTTCAACCACACCAACCCCGTCCTCGACCCCGAGAGTGACGCGCGCCGCCACGTGACAGACGCTGGCTACCGCGTTGCAGAAGAATTGGAGACCTTTCACCTGTGAGAGCTGGAGCAGTACAACACCAATCGGACGCACCAAGGCCACAACATGAACGGCCGAACACCCTGCAGAGCGTTTCTCGATGCTCTCAAGAAGGCCCGGAATACCGAAAATAATTAGGTAAAAAGCAGCCCAGGAAACAGCTCCGGAAGAGGCGGGTGTCAGGCAAATACCGTCATGTACACCCTTTACAATCTTACGATCTGGAGTATAATCCTAATGACTATTGTAGACTTTCCGGTCCAGTTGTCTGCCGCATATATAACACCATGACAGGTCACCAGCACCGGAGGTGGTTCCAGGACCGCCGATAGCAATCGCATCCTGAGTTGGGATGTGGTCACAAAAGTGGGGGCAGTCAGTGGCTCTGACACGGAGCAAACCAAAGGAACTTGGAAAAAGGGGAGCCGTTATGAAAAAGCTAATTTTTCTGATGCTTTGTCTCGTCATAGTAAGCTGCTCCGATAGCACAGGCCCTGAACCTGAACCTGAAGACATTCAACCAACACTTATTGAACCTGATCCATATGAATGGGCCCCGATCCTGCGATTTGATCAAATCGCCGCGGGATATTGTTATCCTGATGAGCCTAGTACCGAACATAATGGTAGATGTGTTACAACCTTTGATCCGGATGCACCAGTTTATTGGGAAGGACAATGGTGCTCATCAAACAGTTATAAGCTAGCCTATTGGATTTGGTATGGATGGCAGCAAGAATGTATGCCTGGGCAGGGTAGTCACGATAATGACTGGGAGCACGTTATACTTAATTTTGTTTATAAGAGTAAAGATGTTTTCGAAATTGAATCTGTAACCTTTTATCAACACGCCGGATGGTATACTCGAAAACAAGATTCCGCGGATATTAATGTATGGGTTGGAAAAAGCGGTCACGGCAGTTACCACTGTCGGTGTGATGGCACTGGAGTTCTTTGGGATCCTACATATTGTCAGGGTGGTTGTGGATATTGGGACGACTATAGAAATGATGTGAATGGAATCCAATGGAAACCGACCAATTTAATACCACTGGATGAGGCAAAAAAAATAGCCGGTCCAGTTGGCGACCGGGTAAAAAATCAGGATTACCGCGATATACCACGATGTGTGGGTCCAAATGCTAGAAGTTTAGGAACTTCTGGTTGTTGGCAAAATAATTACCATTTATGGTTTAGCAGCCAATCAACGAGCTCCTATGATTCCCCATTGTTTTTCGAATGTTCAGAAGGTCCTTTATATTCGTCTACGGAAAATTCTAAAGCTATAACCAGCATTTATAGCGTACATGATAATGAAAGGGAAGACAGAGTCTGGACGTTTGGGAGTACTGATCTATCCGGAGGACCTTCAACATGTGAATGGACAGATTACCTTAACGATTGGGATGCGACAATAGAATACTCAGCACCTGACAATTATTTTATTTCAGGGTTCGCAAGTTATCATAACAATGATAGGGAAGACAGACGTTGGAAAGTAAAAATATGCAGGCAACAAGGAAAATGTTGTTCAGGAGGTGAGTGGACTGAATATTTAAATGATTGGGATGCAATATTAAACCTTGAAACAGAAGGTAAAGTAATCTGTGGAATTAGTAGCTATCATAACAATGATCGTGAAGACAGGCGGTGGAAATTCTTGCTTTGCGATTTAGTGGATTGCTAATGAATTAAATTGTAGAAGTTGACACTCGATCGTCGTATATATTTTCTTCCTGAACGTCACCCCGTCAGAGTCCCGCGCGGTTCCCTCCTGTATCGCATAAGTTCTTTGATATCGTCTTGTTGAGGGTTATACTATGGGCCGGAGGTATTCAAACAGTGAAGGCGGTCGTCTACGAAGAATTTGGCAAGCTTCCGGAGATCCGCGACGTTCCCGACCCGGCGCCGTCGGACAGCGGCGTGGTGATCCGCGTCGAGGCGTCGGGGATCTGCCGCAGCGACTGGCACGGCTGGATGGGTCACGATCCGGACATCAAGCTCCCGCACGTGCCCGGCCACGAAATGGCGGGTGTTGTCGAGTCGGTGGGGAAGGGTGTCACGAAGTGGCGCGAGGGCGCCCGGGTCACGCTCCCGTTCTGTTGCGGGTGCGGCGACTGCCCCACGTGCCACGGAGGCCACCTCCACCTGTGCGACCGTTCCTTCCAGCCGGGGTTTACCCACTGGGGTTCGTTCGCGCGCTACTGCGCGATCGATTACGCCGACCACAACCTGGTGTGGCTGCCCATCGACATCGACTTTGTTACCGCGGCCGCTCTCGGCTGCCGGTTCGTCACGTCGTTTCGAGCGATCGTCGACCGGGGCCGCGTCGTGAAGGGTGAATGGGTCGCGATCCATGGCTGCGGCGGTGTGGGGCTCTCGGCCGTCATGATCGCGAGCGCGATGGGCGCGCGCGTCGTGGGGATCGACGTCAACGACAAAGCCCTCGCGCTGGCTCGCTCGGTCGGCGCCGAGTTCACGATCAACGCCCGCGAGTGCGGTGACGTCCCCGCCGCGGTTCGAGACGCCACCGGCCGCGGTGCCCACGTCTCTCTCGATGCGCTGGGGAGCATGGAGACGTGCCGCAATTCGATCCTCTCGCTCCGCAAGCGCGGACGCCACGTCCAGGTGGGACTTCTCCTCGCCGGCGAAAGCGAACCGGCGCTGCCGATGCACCCGGTATTGTCGCGCGAACTCGAGATCGTGGGCAGTTACGGCATGCCGGCCAACCACTACGGCCGTGTGATCGAGATGATCGTCGGCGGCCGGCTCGACCCGCGCGCTCTGATCGACCGGACCGTCACACTCGAGGAAGCGCCCGGTGAACTCGTGGGAATGGGGACCTTCGGCGCCGGCGTGGGAATCGCCGTGATCGACGATTTCGCCGGGGCGGTTTGAGAGATCACTCGGGGTCTTCGGTGGATTGATCCTCGTTGAGGTATCTTTTGATCGCCGGTATCAGCGGATCGAGCATGCCGGAGTGGCTGTCCGCTATGGACTGGAAGCAATACAATACAGACGCCCGAAAATCTTCCCGCTCCATCAGTCTCCCCAGTACTCCGAGGGCTGCCTTGCGCAAATTGTCATAATCGTGATCCGTCCTGTAGTCGCACACTCTGTTCCTGTTCAGTTTGTCTCCGGACAACACTTCACAAAGTAGCGCGATATTGCGCGCCTCCAGTTCGCCCATCCGCGCCAATGATCCGATAGCGGGCACTGCGACGTCCCAGCAGTTATCCTCTGCGTTCTCGATGAGCTTTTTTAAAACGATTTTTCTCGAGTTGGTCACGGTATCGGGCCAGGATCGAGACGACCAATCGGTATCTCCGCTGAAAATGATCTCGTCCACGTAGTAGTACCCGGCGTCCGCCGATGCGACGCGCCGCACCTCCGCCCAGTCGTGTTCGAGCGCATCCACGATCAAATCGAACGCCGCCACCTGGTCGAGTCTGAACAACCAGTACAGTCTATCGGCCGACTGTATGCGGTCGTCCTGGCTGGGCTCGTCCATTTCCAGGCTTGCCAGATAGGTGTTCCTGAGCCTTTCGACGCGCGATTCCTCTGCCTCTTGCGCGCCACCCGTTGCGAATCCGGCGGCCAGCACCGAAACCGCGACGACGAACTCCACCATGTATTTCGTCGACACGTCCTACTTCCCTTCGCGGTAACGAAATCCCAGGTTGATGATCTTCTGGATGAGTTCGTCGTATTCGAGATTCGCCTCACGGGCGGCGAGGGCGAAGTCTTCGACCTGGTTGAGGTCGGGGTTGGGGTTGGGTTCGAGGAGGTAGAGCCGCCCGTCGTCGGTGAGGCGGAAGTCCATGCGCGCGTAACCGCTCAGGCCCAGGGCCTTGTACGCCTTCTTGCAGTAGCGCCTGATGCGGTCTTCGATTCCCTCGGGCAGGTCTTTCGCCGGGCCGGTGTCGATGCCGAGTTTCTTCTGGTACTCTTCGTCCCACTTCACCTTGTCGGTGGCGATCGCCCTCGTGCCGTTGGGCAGGTTACCGAACGTCATTTCCCACACGGGGAACACGTCGAGGCGCTGGTTGCCGAGCACACCGGCGT
>CBDVDJ010000078.1:0-8858 GCA_965372695.1 uncultured bacterium | reverse complement strand
GAAAGAGCAAAGGCGCAACGACATCATCGCCGCCGCCGAGAAGGTGTTTTTCGCCAGGGGCTGGCAGACGGCGACGATGGACGACGTCGCCGGGGCGGCCGAACTTTCGAAGGCGACGCTCTATCTGTACTTCAAGAACAAGGAAGAGTTGTACGCGGCGATTCTGTCGCGGGGGAGCGACATCCTCCACGAACTCTTCCGCGAAGCGGTCGAGACCAACGAATCCGGTATCGAGCAGACCGCCGCCATCGGCCGCGCCTACATGCGGTTCCACGAAGAACACCGCGACTACTACGACGCGATGCTCTACTTCGACTCGAAGGGTTTCGATACCTGCGACGACTGCGAATTCGGCATCAGGTGCATGGAATCCAGGGAGAACATCATGGGGCTCGTGGCGCGTGCCGTTACCAACGGCGTTGCCGACGGCACGCTGCGAGCCGACCTCGACCCGGCCACGACGGCGGTTCTCTTGTGGACGTCGTCTTCCGGTGTCCTGTCCGCGCTGGCCACGGCTGGTGACAATATCGAGGAGTTGTACGGCTTCGACAAGAGTGCTTTTGTGGATGCTTATTTTGAATTTACGTTTCATGCCATCGCGGCAGACCCCGGCGCCGCGCTAGAACACTGGAATGCCGGGAAGGACAATCGGGAGTCATCATGAAATGGATCACGTGTGTCGCGACCGCGGCGGCCATCGCGCTGCCGTCCGGCGTAATCGCCCAGGGCGGAGACGTCACCATCGATGAATTCCTCGACCGCGTCAGGTCGACGCACCCTTTCTTCAAGGCCGAGCGGCTGCAGCCGGCGATCGAACAGCAGGGGGCCGACAGCTACCTGGGATGGCAGGACTGGCGCCTGTTGGGGGACGCGAGGTTCGCCCACCTCGAGCCTCTCCCGACCAGCCCGTTCCAGCCGGAACGCGTCGACATTTTTGCCCTCGGAGCGGGCACGGAACGCCTGTTCTGGGGGAGCGGATCGCGGTTGACGGTGGACTGGGTATCGGATGTTACCAACCAGAATCTGCCCGGTCTCACTATCCCGGGACCCGGCGGCGGATTGGAGATTCCGATCGGGCCGTCGACGTTTTACCGCAACATCCTCAGGGCCACCTGGTCGCTGCCGCTGCTGCAGAACCGCGGGGGCGAACTCGACCGTCTGGAATACGAAGTGAGCCTCTACGCCGTCGACGCCAGCGTGGCGACGAGCTGGGAAAACCAGGAGGATTTCCTCCTCGGCGCCGGCACGACGTTCCTCCTGTGGGCCCTCGCCGAGGAACAGATCGGTATCGCCGGGCGGCGCCTCGATCTGGCCGTCGAGGAACACGAGCGATCGAAGCGTCAGCGGGACGCGTTTCTCGTGGACGAGGTGGACGTGTGGCGCTCCGAAGCGGCCGTACACAACACGCAGAGCGCGTTGTCGCTGATCGAGTCGCGCTGGAAATCGGTGCAGGCCGACCTGGCCACGGTCGCGGGAGACAGTACCTACTATTCGCGCCGGCCCGAATACGACCTGTACACGCTGCCCGACCCGCCCGACGCCGACGTGTTCGTCGCCGGCATCGTCAACACGGCGCGTCTCGTCCTCGCGCTCGACTATCGCCGCGATCAATTCGTGCGGTTAGAGCAGGGGTACGCCGACACGGAACGGCCCAACCTCGACCTCAACCTCAGCGGCGCCCTCCAGGGGGGCGACGACAGCTGGGGCGATGCTTTCGCGATGAAGTACCCGGACATCGGCGTCGGACTGGTGTTCAGTTATCCCCTCGGGACACGGACGGCCACGGCCAACGTCGCGCAGACGAGGCTGGAAATTCGCCAGCTGGAAGAACGGATCCGCGACGTACAGATTTCGCTGACCGCGTCGGCCCGCAGCATCATCGTGCAGCTGGTGGAACTGAGAGACGTGATCGACGCCAACGTGCTCGCCATCGAGGCCAACGAGAAGCGCACCGAAGAGGAACTGAAGCTGTACGACCAGGGCAGGGGTGACCTCGCCTTTGTGATCCAGGCGCGCGACAACATCGCGTTGTCCGAACTCGAATACGCGGGCAACGTGGCCAACTATCACAACCTGCTGCTGCGACTCGAGGCGTTGTCCGACAAATTGCTGCCCACTCCACCGCCCGGGGGAGATGGAGTTTCGGACGGGGACCGTTAACAGCCCGGCCGGGTAATTACGAGTGACACGAAACAAGAGATCGCCATGAAACAGATATTCAGATTCTTCGCCCGGCGGCACACATTCGCCCTCGTCCTCACTTCGCTCATCATGATCCTGGGGATCGGGACTTTCCGGACCATCCAGCGCGACATGTTTCCCCGCGTGGATTTTGGAGAAGTGGTCATCACGACGCGCTATCCCGGGGCGTCGCCCGAGGACGTCGAACTCAGCGTGACCAACCCGATCGAGGAGGAGATCAAGGAGATCTCCGGAATCGACCGCTTCACGTCGTATTCGATGGAAAACATATCGGTCATCGACGTCGTCGTCGACATGGACGAGGGAGACCAGGCCGAGGTCGTCCGCGAGATCCGCGAAGCGGTGAACAGCGTGACCGATCTGCCGGTCGAAGTAGACGAGGCGCCGCACATAACCGAGATCAATTCGTCGATTTTTCCCGTGATCGAAATCGGATTCTCCGGCGGGGACAGCTACCGGGAGCTCAGGGAATTCGCCCGCCGGTTCGAAAAGAAACTCGAGAACCTCGACGGGGTGGCGAGTGTCAACAAGTACGGGTACCGCGACCGGGAGGTCAGGATCGAGGTCGACCCCGACAAGATTCGCGAGTACCAGGTGCCGCTGCGGGCGCTGATCGGTGCGATCCAGATGCGCAACATCCGCTCGACGGCCGGGAGCTTCGAGTCGTACACGAACGAAAAAAACGTCGTCACCCTGGCGCAGTTCGAGGATCCGGCCGAGGTGGGGGACGTGATCATCCGTACGTCGTTCGAGGGGCCCGCGGTCAGGGTGAGCGACCTCGCCCGCATCGTCGACGGCTTCGAGGAGGAGAAGGTCCGCTCCCGGATGAACGGCCGCCCGGCGATCTCGTTCCTGGTGAACAAGAAAGAGTCGGCCGACGTGATCCGGACCGCCGATGCGATCCGGGCCCTCGTCGAGGACGAAAAAGCAAACCTCCCCGACGGGGTGAGTGTCCAGTACTCGGACGACCTGTCGCGCTACGTCCGCAACCGGCTCGACGTCGTCCGGTCGAACGGCCTGATCGGGCTGGCCCTGGTCCTCTGTCTGCTGGCGATGTTTCTCAGCATCCGGTCCGCATTCTGGGTGGCGCTGGGGATTCCGGTGACCATTCTGGGCACCATTTTCCTGTTGCCCGCGTTCGGTCAGTTCATCGACGTCATTTCCATGGCCGGTATGATCATGGTAATCGGTATCGTCGTCGACGACGCGATCATCATCGCCGAAAACATCCACCGCAAGAGGGAACTCGGGTTGCAGCCGCTCGACGCCGCCGTCGAAGGGCTGAGCGAGGTGTACAGTCCCGTAGTGACGACGATTCTGACGACGTTCGTCGCGTTTGCGCCGATGTTTTTCATGTCGGGGATCATGGGGGCCGTCGTGTACGTCATCCCGCTCACGATCAGCCTCGCCCTCTTCATCTCGCTGCTCGAGGGCACCGTCGCGCTGCCGGCGCACCTGATCTGGGGGAGCCGTCGCCACAAGAAGGGCACGAAGCCGCACATGGCGCGGGGCTGGTTCGACCCTGTCCGGCGGTTCTTCCGCCGTTCGATCCGGATCGTGTTGATCCTTCGCTACGCCGTCGTGGTCTTCGCCACCGTTTCGCTGGCCGTCGGCGTCTGGTACGCGGTGAACTACATGGACTTCATCCTGTTTCCAACCGACGCGGCCGACAAGTTCTACATGCGAATCGAACTGCCGCGGGGGAGCTCTCTCGACGCGACGTCGGACAAGGTTGCCGAAATCGAAACGCTCATCGCCGCGTTACCGGAGGGGGAGGTCGACTCCTACGTCACCCGCGTCGGTAACCAGGGGATGTACGTGGCCGGCGAAAACGAGAACTGGGCCGTCCTGTCCGTGTACCTCACCCCGTTTGTCACCCGGGACCGGATCGCCGACGCGATCGTCGCCGAACTCCGTGAACAGACCGACCAACTCGAGGGTTTCGAACGCATTGTCTATTATATAGACGCCGGGGGGCCCCCGGTGGGGGACCCGGTCACCCTGCGCGTCGTCGGCAACGACGACCATATACGCGCCGTGCTGGCCGATTCGGTGGTGGCGTTTCTCGGCACGCTCGACGGGGTCAAGGACATCGACCGGAACGACAAGCTGGGTAAGGACCAGGTCGAATTGAAACTGGACTATGAAAAACTCTCGCGTCTGGGGTTGACCGTCGCCGACGTGGCGAGAAACGTCCGCGTCGCCTTCGACGGCGAGATCGTCACCAATGTCCGCTACGGAGATGAAGACGTCGAGTTTCGCGTCATCCTCGACGAGAAGACGCGGAGCAACCCGAGGCTGCTCGGAGAACTGCTCGTGCCCAACGACCGCAACCGGCTGATTCCCTTGAAGAGCGTCATGAGCGCGCGGACCGGTGAGGCGAGTTCATCGATCTACCATTTTGACAACGAGCGCGCCGTCCGTATCACCGCCGACGTGGAAAAAGAGAAGATCACGCCCCTCGAGGCCACCTCCGCCGTCGAGCGGCACTTTGACCTGAGGAGTGACTACCCCGGAACCCGTTTCGAGGTGGGAGGTGAGGCCCAGGAGACGCAAAAGTCGATGGATAGCCTCATTACGGCTTTTTTCTCGGCGGCCGTCGCGATCTATTTGATCCTGGTGGTGCTCTTCAACTCGCCGATTCAGCCGCTGCTGGTGATGTCGGCCATTCCGTTCGGGGTCCTGGGCGTCATACTCGCGTTCGCGCTCCACGGGCAGCAGCTGGGCTTCACGGGCGTGATGGGTTTGATCGGCCTGTCCGGGGTGGTCGTCAACGACTCGCTCGTCCTGGTCAACCACATCAACAGGCTCAAGAAAGAGCGCCCCGGCGACCGCCTGATCGACATCGTGTCGGACGGTTCCGCCGACCGCTTCCGGGCGGTCATCCTGACGTCGCTGACCACGGTGGCGGGGCTTCTGCCGCTCGCCTACGGGATCGGAGGGTCCGACCCGTTCATCGCGCCGATGGCGCTGGCCATGGGTTTTGGCCTGCTGTTTGCTACTCCTATCACCCTGGCGCTGGTTCCCAGCCTCTACCTGATCAGCGATGACGTAAAGCGGGTGTTCCGCCGGATCGGGCGGCTCTTTATCCGCCGCCCGGCGCCGGAGACGGCCCACGGCGCCGGCGATCTTCGTTGACAAAAACGGCGAGAACCTTTTTGCTCGTCCGGGTACGAACAGTCCCGCGCGCCTTGCCCAAACCGGGAGGTAATAAATGAGTTTCAAATGGACGTTTCTGATTGTGGCCCTGGTCGCCGCCGCCACACTCGCCGCCGGCTGCGGACCGCGGGGGAAAACGGTGGAAAGGATCGACCCCGACGAGGAAATCGACCTGTCGGGCAGGTGGAACGACACCGATTCGAAGCTGGTGGCGCAGACGATGATCAACGACTGTCTCACCAAGCGCTGGCGTCCCGACCACTGGGAGCGGACCAACAAGCGTCCGGTCGTTATTGTCGGCCAGGTGCGCAACAAGACCTCCGAACACATCGCCGTCGGCACCTTTATCGGCGACATCGAGCGCACTTTCGTCAACTCGGGTGAGGTGGAGGTCGTCGCGAGCATGGAAGAGCGGGAGCAGATCCGCGAAGAACGCGCCGACCAGCAGGAATTTTCCACCGAAGAGTCGATGAAGCAGTGGGGCCGGGAACACGGAGCCGATTACATGCTGATGGGCGTGGTCAACAGCATCGAAGATCGCGAAGGCGGAGAGATGGTGATCTTCTACCAGATCGACATGACGCTGATCGACCTCGAGCGGAACACCAAGGTGTGGCTGGGGCAGGAAAAGATCAAGAAATTCATCACGATGGGTTCTTACAGCCCCTGATAGAGGCGCTGTCAAGACGTCATGATGACCGGCCTTATCCAGAAGGGTCCGGTGCGCCTCGGTTTCACCGGAATAATCGCACTCGTCGTTGTGCTGATGACGGGGGCGTGTTCCACCTATCATCGCCGGTCGGTGGAGATCAAGCAATCTTTCACCGAGTCCGACTACGAACGGGCGCTGGAAAGAGTCGAAAAGATCGACCGGGGCTCGTCGGAACTTCTCTACCTCTACGAGAAGGGACTCATTCTCCACTACGAAAACAGTTACGTAGAGAGCAACGAAGTATTCGACCGGGCGGAACTCCTGCTGGAGGAGTTGTACACCAAGAGTGTCTCGCGCGAACTCGCCGCCCTGGTCGTGACGGACAACATCGCCCGGTACCGCGGGACGGCCTACGAGGCGATCCTCGTCAATTACTACAAGATCCTCAACTACCTCTACCTCGACGACGTCGACGGCGCCGTCGTGGAATGCCGCCGTGTCAACCGCAAGCTCGAATACCTCCGCGACACCGAGGGGGTGTTCTTCTCCAACGATCCCTTCGTGCAGTACCTGACCGGTATGGTTTACCAGGCCGCCGGCGACTGGTCGAACGCAGACGTTTCCTACCGCGTGGCATTGGCGGAATACGTAAAACTCGCCGGCGAATATGGCGTCTCCGTTCCACAGCAGCTGCCGTGCGACGGCGCCACCGTCTCCGCCGCGCTGGGGGACGCCGTCGCGGCGGACACGATGAAGGCGGGGTGTCCGCCCCCGGTGCCGGAAGGCAGCGGCGTGGTCAATCTGTTCCTCGAATGTGGCTACGTCGCGCACAAGCAGGAGCGCAAGATCGTGCTGCCCGTCTTCACGTCGGATGACTCGAGCGACAGCGAAGCGCTGGCCGAGGTCCTGGCGGCGCGCGAAGGGCGAGACGTTGTGTCGTACCAGGGTGGCCGCAAGGTCGACTATATCCTCAAGATCGCGGTACCCGTCCTGGTGCCGACGCCGGTGCCCTGGGATTACGCCGTCGTCCGGCCGGTATGGCGGCCGGATTCGCTGGGGGCGCCGTCGCCGCTCGACCCGGTGCCGGGGGACGGCGTTCGTAGTGACGCCGTCGAAAACATCGATGCCTACGCGCTGGCCGCTTATGACGAGGGATACGGGAATATGGTTGCCCGGACCGTCGCCCGGGCGCTGGCCAAGTACGCCGCCAAGAAGGGCGCCGACAGCAAGGACGAGACCCTGGGCTGGTTCGTCAACTGGTTCAACGTCCTCACCGAAACCGCCGACACGCGCGAGTGGACGACGCTGCCCGAACGGATCCTCATGACGCGTTTGATATTGCCGGCCGGCAGTTACCGGCTCCGGGTTCAGTTGATCGACGGGGCCGGGTACGTAGTCAGCGATTTCGATATCGATGGCGTAACCGTCGTGCCCGGCAAAACGCTGTTCCTCAACCACCGCGTATTCTGACCGTTTTGCCCGCTGCAATTGCGGTTGTCATCCTCCGGGGTGTCGGTTATATTCACACCAAATTAGTCCTATTTGATTATCCAACGAAGGACCATAGATGAACCGGAGCCCCCGCCTCGCCACCGCTTTTGTGCTGGCCGGTATATTCGCCCTCGCGCCGACGCCGGGCTGCGGCGGATCTTCGTCCGGGGACGACGCAAACAACGGGAGCAGTGAGATGACCCAGACCAACACCGGCCGGGTGCCGCCGCCGGGCAAAAACCGGCTGAGTTTTGAAAAGAGCCCGTACCTCTTGCAGCACGCGGAAAATCCCGTCGACTGGTATCCGTGGGGCGAGGAAGCGTTCGCGAAGGCGCGCTCGGAAGACAAGCCGGTCTTTCTCTCGATCGGATACTCGACGTGCCACTGGTGCCACGTCATGGAGCACGAGTCGTTCGAGGACGCGGATGTGGCGAAGCTCCTCAACGAGACGTTCATCTGCATCAAGGTCGACCGCGAGGAGCGGCCCGACATCGACAATATTTACATGACCGTGTGCCAGATGATGACGGGCCGGGGCGGGTGGCCGCTCACGGTGTTTCTCACCGCCGACCGGATTCCGTTTTACGCGGCGACGTACATTCCCAAACCGGCGATGCTCTCCATGATCCCAAAGGTCGACGAAGCGTGGCGCAACGACCGCGAGAACCTGCTCCAGAACACGGGGCAGGTGGTCGAGGCGCTCCGGGGAATCACGTCGGGCGCCGTCGACGGCGACGGCCTCGGCAGCGAAGACCTCGCCGCCGCCTACGACCAGCTCAAGGGCCGCTACGATTCGACGATGGGCGGATTCGGGGATTCGCCGAAGTTTCCCACGCCCCACAACCTTTTGTTTCTTCTGCGCCACTGGAAGCGCACCGGTGACGACCAGGCGCTCGAAATGGTCGAAAACACGCTCGAGAAGATGCGACTCGGGGGCGTCTACGACCACGTCGGGTTCGGGTTCCACCGCTACTCGACCGATTCGCGCTGGTTTCTGCCGCACTTCGAAAAAATGCTCTACGACCAGGCGATGCTGATGATGGCGTATACAGAGGCCTGGCAGGCGACGGGCAACGACGCGTACCGCGAGACGGCGAGAGAGATCGCCACCTACGTGCTGCGCGACATGACCGATTCGCGGGGCGGATTCTACTCGGCGGAAGACGCCGACAGCGAGGGCGAGGAAGGGTTGTTCTATGTCTGGACGGAGGCCCAACTGCGCGAGGTGCTCGGGCCTGACGCCGATTTCGTGATCGAGTTGTTCGGCGCGAGTAATGAGGGCAACTGGGTGGAAGAAGCGTCGGCGGACCGGTCGGGCTCCAACATCCTGTATCTCGACCGTTCGTTCGAAGAA
>CBDVDJ010000077.1:0-9010 GCA_965372695.1 uncultured bacterium | reverse complement strand
GGCGAAGGCGAAACGGAAAGTGAAGGCCAAAGCCAAACGCAAGGTCAAGGCCAAGCGCAAATAAAATCACGGAACCTCGTGTATACAAGTTCCGTAATTATCTGACGCTTTTTCAGCTTCAGCGCATTCTCCGCACTAAATGAGTGTCAGGCTACGATTGTTGAGTTCATACCGTTTCTGGCGGGCATCCCGTGTTCATTGATACTACGGGCTCCAGTTCCTGCCCCCAATACAACTGGCTGCCCGGGTTGGACGAAGTTCGAACTCTGCTGATCTAAAAAATTGGGTTAAATTTACCTTCGGCGCGGAGGAGACTTTGACCCAATTTTTTGTCAAAGTGTAAACTAAGTTTACACGGCAGACGATAGAAGCTTTTTAAATTGCTCCTGCCGCGTAGTGTCCGAAAACTCGATCGGGCTCATGCCGCCCTCCGATGATAGTACTTGAGCAGCCCCCCAAGTCGTTCTCTGGTTTCGACAACTCCCTCGCCTTCAACCTTCGCTCCGCTGATCAGCACGTTCCCGATTCCCTGATGACTGCGCTCGTCATGGTAGTGCGCAACGCATTCTGCTATCGCTCGAGCAAACGACTCTCGCCCCACGAAGATCATTTGATCGAGACACTCGGCCTTGATCGACCTCACGAACCGTTCCGCATACGCGTTCATATTCGCCACCAGGTACGCCGTAAGCAGGATTTCAATGCCGGAGCCACTCAGGATAGACTTGAACCGGGGCGAAAACTTTGCGTCCCTATCTATAATGAGGAATCGCTTCCCGGTCAGGAAATCCTCCTCGCAGTCCGTCAGATTCCGGGCGATCTGTGCCATCCACTCCGAATTCGGATTTGTCGTGGTCCCCGCGATGTAAACACGACGCGTGGCGACGTCGATAACAAACAACGTGAAGTACGTGACCAACCCGCGGGCGGTCCATACCTCCGTTGTGAAGAAGTCGGCGGCGGCGATGAGATGTGCGTGTGATCGTACAAACGTCCTCCAACTCATGGGTCGATCCGGAGAGGAGTGAATCCCGTGTTCCTTTAGCACTTTAGCAATCGTGCTTCTGGCAACGCGGTGATCCAGGTGTTTCAAAGCACCTTGTATCCTGGCGTAGCCCCAACTGGGGTTCTCTTCGGCCATCCGGACGATCAGCTCACGAATCTCTTTCATCACACCGGGTCGACCGATACGCGTCTGTGGATACGTCCATTTGGCGGCAATGAGCTTTCGGTGCCACGGCAGGATCGTGTCAGGGGTCACGATGGTGGCAATCTGGCGTAAGACCTTCCTCCCCAGCGGCTTGCCTTTTACCGCTAGTCGACGACGCTGGTCGTCGGTGAAACGAAGCCGCCTCCCGTCCGATTTGAGCTGCTCTTTCAGTACCCGGTTCTCTTCGACCAAGTAGGCGATAATGACAGTTTGGTTTCTCCCGACCCAGCCAGCGAACGTAGCCAGGAGGGGCTGAAGATGGATAATTTCACTCATACAGGGAGTATATCAGGGGTGTGGTAAGTAGTGCGGTTTCAGCGCGTTCGAATTTTCGGACACTACGCCCACCAGAGGGATGTAAAACGCTCACAGAAGAAGTCCTTGATTTGGTAAAGATTGGCTCCCCGGGAGCAACCCTCTTCATAACCACTCTCTGCTTTTCGGAGGAAATGGAAATGAAGAAATGGAGGTCATGTCCGTAAACCGAAAGCACTGGCCTTCGCGCACTAACGCACCAGAATGAGCTTCCGGTCCGCTTCCCCTCCCTTTCCTCCAAGACGCGCGAAATACACACCGCTGGCCAGGTTGCGCCCCGCGGCGTCGCGTCCGTCCCAGATGACCGAGTGCGGCCCCCCTTCAAAAATGCCGTCGCGGAGGACGCGGACTAGCTGCCCGCGCACATTGTATACGGCAAGGGTTACATGGCCGGACGACGGCAGCGTAAATAAGAGGCTGGTCGCGGGGTTGAACGGATTGGGGTAGTTGGTGAGTTGGAACGGCTTCGGAATGTGCGCGGGCGCGTCGACGCCGATGACTACGAGGTCGTTGCTGTAAACAAAGATACCCGCCTCGCTGTTGGCAACGGCAAATATCCCCGACCCCGTGTTTACACCCCAGCTATGATACCCCGCTGCGTGCTGGCCGACTCGCTCGGGCGCCAGGGGGTTATCGAGGGAGAAGACCTCGGTGCCATTCGCGCCGATGGCGAGATAGAGAAATTCGGCATCGCTATCGATGCTCAAAGCATCGCCGCCGGGAACAGGTCCCACGTAAGCCACGGGATTGTCGGGATCGCCGAATTCGACCACACGCATCTCGCTCTCCAGATTGGAAAGGCGCATTGTGATGTACGCGATATCATCAACGACTGTGGCTTCCGCCATCAACGTGCTATTCGACCATTGCAATTCGACGCGGCCTCGCTCTACCGGATTCTGTGGGTTGCTGACGTCGAAGACGACCAGATCATCGGCCATGGCGACAAGCAGGCGATCGTCTGATACGACGTGTGTCTTCCAATCGTGCACGAGGATGCTGGTAATGTACTCGGGCATCCGGGGATCGGCAAAATCGTGGACAAGGATCTCATCGGGATCGCCACCGATTCGGGAGAAACCGAACGTGCCGGACAACCGGGTGCGCATGTACAGGCCCGGCATCGCGGTTAATTCTTCAGGGTTCGCCGGATCCGCGATGTCAATCACCCTCAGCGTGGATACCCCGTCCTCGGAACAGCGCAGAAACGCGAGACTTCCCTGTACCTCCATCTCGATACAGCGCGTATCCGGGTCTCCGGGCACGTGATCATACATACTACCCAGCAACACAGGCGACTTGGGATCCGTGACGTCGTTCGCGGCCAGGCCCGGTGCGGTGCTCGTGGCCACCAGCAGATTTCCGGTCACGTTCACATCGGTAATGCTTCCGTGGAACCCCTCGCTGAACCGCCCGAGCTCGACGATATCCACTTCGGATCGCGGCCCAACAGCTCTGAAAACACGCAATCCGTAGTCTGCCTGGGCCGAAAGGATGAGATCCCCGGGCAAGGCCAGCTCGTAGTTGCGATCGAGAGTCGTCGTCGAACTCAAGACGACCGGGGCCGCAGGATCGCTTGCATCGTAAATCGTAATGCCAGTAGAGGTCGTAAAATGTAACCATTGGTCGCGAACGGCGACCCTGCGCAGATCGAGCGACCCGTACAACACGCTCAACTCTGTGGGCTGGACGGGATCGGCCAAATCATAGATGCGGAAGTTGTGAAATCCAAATGCGTAAGTTCGGATAACGTACATAAGGCCGTCCGCACACAAGAGATTCGATACGTACGTGTAGTACGGCACACCGGGCATAATCCCCTCTAGCCTGGGTTTGGCTGGATCTTCGATATTCAGAATGTGTAAGTATTCCGGCATGACGCCCAGATACGCGTGGTTTCCCCAGACACTGAACCAGAGTTGATTGGAATTTTCATATACTCCCAGCTCGACCGGCGCTGACGGGTCACTCACGTCGACTATGTGAAAACTCCCAGCTGTACAATAGTATAGCCGGGAATCGTGCACCTCGAGATTTCTCACGGGGTCAGCCACCGGGACAAATCCGAGGGCCACCACATCGTTGGGATCGGAAACGTCGAGGATTTGGATACCACGAGATTCCGCGCTGACGAAAGCCAGATCTCCACCCAACTCCACGCGCGTGATAAAGCCTTCGATCCGGTGACGGTTGATCATTGCGGGCGCTGATAGAACTGTAATGTCGAGAATCTCAAGGTAACCGCCATGGCCGAGGTAGGCGATGGCGTCGCTGGCCGCGACAGTGACCGAGGGTCCATCTGCCAGATGGGACTGCAGGGCAATACTCTCGGCATGGGATACTGGACTCGTTACCGTCGCCAACATAAGAATCAGAAGAGCGGAGGTGATACGCATTGGTAACTCCTATTTCCGGGGGGCCAGTCGGAGAATGTCTGTGATTATTGTACCATAAGACAGGCGGGGATTGCATCATTCCGCGGTGAAGAACCGTCGTTCCTCGAGCGCACAACACCCGCACAACAGAAGACGGAATCGAGATTCTTCCATGACGTGAATACGGTTCCCGGCTCTTGGAGCGCACGATTCCAAAGAAATGGCTCCCCACTCGTAATCCTCTTCATAACCACTCTCTGTTTTTCGGAGGATCGGAAATTGAGAAATAGGGGGCATTTGTGTTAACCGAGAGCATTAGTCCTATACCGAAATCCGCGAAAAAATGTGCGGAATCCGGGTCTCGAAGAAACACGGCTTGCCGCTGTACGGATGCTCGAACGCCAGAGATTTCGCATGAAGAGCCAGGCGCCGCTCACCGGAACGTTTCCCGCCGTACTTCTTGTCGCCAACGATGGGTAGGTTGTGTTCTGCCAGATGCACCCGGATCTGGTGCTTGCGACCTGTCAGCAAGTTAATATCCAGTAACGAGACCCCCCGCGAATGGCCCAGGACCTTGTAAGCCGTTTGGGACAGCTTGCCCCGTTTCGGATCCGTGGTCGAGTGCACTCTAAGGACGCCGTTTTCGACCAGGTAGGAACTGAACGTGCCCTCGGATTCCGGGGGAACGCCATGAACCAGCGCCAGATAGTGTTTTTCCACGCGAGCCCACTGCGCCTGCAGGGCGTTCTTCGCTGCCACGGACCTGGCAAACACCAGAATCCCGGAGGCTTCCCGGTCCAGCCGGTGCACAATATACACCCGCTCGCGGGACTTCGGGTTGCCCTTGCGCACGTAATCCGTCAGCCGGTAGAAAGCCGTCTCAACCTTCTCCCGGTCCGTGCCCATGGTCAGCAGCCCTGGGGCCTTGTCCACTACTAACATATCCCGGTCTTCATGGAGGATAAGTACTCCCTTTGGCTGGTGCTTTCCGCGGCGCTTCTTCTTTTCTTGCATGGGAACCTCGTAACGTCCGAATATAGGATCGACACGGATGATCTCATGCCGCCCTCCGATGGTAGTACTCGAGTAGCCCGCCAACTCTCTCCCTAGTTTCGACAACGCATTTGCAGGTGATCACGACCGATTGCTGACGGCCGATCCAGCCGGCAAACGTGGCCAGGACGAGCTGGAGATGGATAGTTTCTATCGTGCGGGGAGTATATCATACGCTCGGCAAGTGGTGGCGCCACAACGCGTTCGAATTTTCGGACACTACGCCCGAAAAAGTCGTCCGCGAGATGTCTATTTTCGGGTATGAAATGCGGCCTCAGAAGCTTTGCGAGGAATCGAGGTCATTTGTGTTAACCGAGAGCAGTCAGCGTGGGGGCCAAAGTCGTAACCCATGAGATTTGGAGTGGTGTCGCTATTTCACAAGCACCATCCTCTTCGTCTCGGTGTAATTGCCGACGGTCAGACGGCAGAAGTAAGTGCCCGAAGCGACAAATTTTCCGTTATTGTCTCGACCATCCCAGACGACCTCGTTCAATCCCACCGAGCGGACGTCGGTCAGCAGATCGATCACCTTGCTTCCGTCCACCGCAAAAACCGAGAGTTGAACGGTCTGCTGCTTTGCCAGGGTAAACCGGATGGTGGTGTGGAGAGTGAACGGGTTGGGATAACTCGACATCAGTGGTATTCGGGGCGTGACGATTGGTGAAGATTCTACGTGTGTAATCGGTGTCGCACCTTCCCGTGCCATCGCCGGATCTCCATAAAGGTTGTAACAGAATGTGTTCCAGAACTCGGCATAATGCGTGTGGCTGTTGGACAGGTAAACCTCGTACTTCGCGTCAAAAAGGGCCTCGCCGACCTTTTCCGGTCCGCCCGGGCCGTCGAGCATGAAGTGGTTGAACTCGTAACAGAGCAGTTCTCCGCCCCCTTGCGACACCCAGACCACACGGCTCCCACAGGCGATACCGGCCGCGGCACCGAAGCCAGGTTCGGTCAGGATGTCTACGCCCACGTTGCCATACGCGTTCGGTTCCGGATAACCGACCAGACAAGAAAGGGCTCATACAATAGACGGATAATCGTCGTCGAGATTGGAGGCGGAACCCACGAACTGATAGTGGGAGATTTCTACCGGAGATCCCGACTCGGGCACTCCGTCACCGTCGTCCCAGTCCCAGGTCTTACCGTGTGCACCATGAGACCAACCGTGCCCACCCCAGTTGACGATCCCATACTGACCGGTGCGCCAATCATCGACGAAAACGGTCGCTGTCAGCGGCTGCCAGGGATAGGGCGATGGTGCCAACCCGCCCTGTTCGCTGTAACGGCTGACCGTCCATCCGTCCAGGAAGTCGGCCTCGACCAAGTCAATGCAGGTGGCCAGGTCTTTGAACTCGCACCCGCTGTGATCTTCGTTCTCGAAGAAAGCGATGGCGGCCCCGTGCAGAGCGTTATTCTTCCAGCCGCCCGTATCCTGCTCGAACCCGACCAACTTGTTCAGCGTGTAGGTTATCCGCGCCGGATCACTGGTGGGAATCCGGCCGACGTAAACGTCCGCCAGAATATCGGGGTTGTCCTCGCCCCATTCTCCGTAAAAACCGTCTCCGTCGAGATCCCAGGAGAGGGAATCCAGTAATGACAGGTCGGCGAAGTAGTGGTCGGTCGGCACTTCACCGCTGTAAGCGTTCGGGTTGCCGGCTTCGTTCAGATGATTGCCGGGATCGGGGTAGCAGTACCGCATGGGAACGTCGGAGTAGTTCCCCACGAGAAGTACGTACTCCGTTCCCCAGCCAAGGTAGTTGTCCCGCAGGAAATTCCGGATCTGCTCAGCCAGGTCCCCGCCCGATGCTCCGGCGATCACAGCGTCGGTAATGACGACAGTCACGACCTGGTGACCGAGGCTCTCTTTCCAGGAGATAAAACCCGACGCGGCAACAGTCGGATACAGTGATTGCAGAGTGACGATCACGTAGTCGTACGTTTCCGCGGTTGTCTTGCTGTATGCCGGGTCGGGCTGATACGACGCTTCGACATCCCGGTAGTTGACAAACAGGCGGCGTGCGCGCTCGTCAGCTATCCGGTCCTGCTTCATTATCTCGACTGACTTCGCCTCCGGGGAACCAGGCGCGGCAAGTGCGTAATCGACCTCGATTCGGGCCGCCGCATGATGAATCAGCCGCCGCGACTGCGGGAAATAAGTGAATGGGCAGAAGGTTACCGCGACGTAATTGTATTTGCGCAATGATCCGGAACTCTCGTACCAGCCAACCTGTGATGGGTACGCCTCGTCGGCTCCGTAGACCGTAGCGTTGTTCTCGCGCCACTCGCGCCGGGCTTTGTCTACGAGCTCTCCACCGCCTATAGACCCGGATAGTGGAAGGACCGGCGGAGCCGGCGCGATAGAGTAGGAGCCCACCAACTCCACACCTCCCAATCCCACCACTGTAACCGATCTCACCTGGGCTCCCGGCGGAAGCGCGACTAGAAACTTTCGTGCGGGCAGCAGCGGTTTTCCCGGTTCCGCCAGCTGGCCAAATCCATCCATTTCTATCTTCTGTTCATCTGCGACCGTGAGGATCTTGTATTCAGCTGCGGACAACGTGTACGTCAACGTCTCCGCAAAAGCACTGGAGGCTGGGAACACTGCGGCAACAAGAACAACCAAAAACAGTCTTTCGATTTTATTGTGAGATTTCAACCAGTGTCCCTTCTGAAAACTCCATCCGCCTTGTCAAATTTGCACTTACGCCTGCCGTATTATATCATAGATATCATGCTTTTTGTAATCCTACGCACTCTGCATTCAGCGTTGAAGTCTCGCCGTGCGTTGACCTTGGAAAACTTGGCGCTGCGTCATCAATTCGATGTCCGACAACGAAATGCCAAAAGACCGCGTATGAGAGATCGAGACAGGGCTTTGTGGGTTCTGCTGGTAAGAGTCTGGGATAACTGGCAAAATTCACTGGCCTTTGTCCAACCCGACACCGTCATCCGGTGGCACAGGAGAGGATTCCGGTTATACTGGAGATGGAAGAGCCGACCGAAATGGCCGGGAAGGCGAATGGTTTCCAAGGAGGTCCGTAATCTTATCCGCCAAATGTCCCGGGCAAATCCTCTTTGGGGAGCACCGAGAATCCACGGTGAGTTACTCAAGCTCGGGATCGAAGTCAGCCAGGCCACTGTCTCCAAGTACATGGTCCGCCATCGGAAGCCGCCATCTCAATCTTGGCGAACATTCCTGACGAATCACACCAAGGATATCATTTCCGTGGATTTCTTCACCGTCCCGACTGCGACCTTCCGCGTGCTCTACGTTTTCCTTGTTCTAACAAATGAACGCCGACAGATCGTTCACTTCAACGTGACGGGCTCGCCGGCGGCAGCCTGGACAGGTCAACAGATTGTGGAAGCGTTTCCATGGGACAACGCTCCGAAGTATTTACTCCGTGATCGAGATGGAAAGTATGGAAAAGAATTTGTTCGGCGGGTCGAGTCACTCGGCATCAAACAAGTCCTGATTGCGGTTCGATCTCCCTGGCAGAATCCTTACGTCGAGCGGATGATTGGTTCCATACGCCGTGACTGCCTCGATCACACAATCATTTTCAATGAACGGCATCTGAGACGCGTGCTCCAGGAATACATCCGATACTATAATGAGTATCGAACTCATCTCGGATTAGATAAGGATTGTCCGGATCCACGAGCAATCGAGTTGCCTGATTCTGGCTACGTGCAATCGGAGCCTATGGTCGGCGGGTTGCATCGTCGGTACTTTCGCCATGCCGCCTAGAGTGCCTCAGCTTCCTTAACCTCCTCACCAGCATTGCTGGCCTGTGCGGCTGTATGCCTGGCAACAGCCTCGGCTCGCATTTTCGCCCACTAACACCACCCGCCGTGACCACATTCACGTCATACTGGGTATCACCGGGCCGTGTTCCAGGCTACAAGGGCCGGATAAGATGTTGTTGTCCTTCACGGATGGAATAAATGGAAGGGACATTGATTTATTTCATTGCGCGGGCGACCTTCTATTTACCCTTCGGAATCTTTACTTCGACTTTAGTAACGTAGCCTGTGAATTCCGAGTCCTTCATAT
>CBDVDJ010000076.1:0-9042 GCA_965372695.1 uncultured bacterium | reverse complement strand
GCCGACGAAGTCGTAGACAAGGATTTCGGATCGGGCTTCGTGAAGGTCACGCCGGCGCACGACCCCAACGATTTTGATATCGCCTCGCGCCACGGACTGCCGCCGGTCGTCGTAATCGACCGGCAGGGGCGGATGACGGCGGAAGCGGGCGAGCGTTTTGCGGGACTCGATCGTTTCGAATGCCGCGAGAAGGTCGTCGCAGAACTGGAAAGCGGCGGATATCTGGAAAAAATCGAACCGTATCGGCACTCGGTCGGCCATCACGACCGGTGTGGCACCGTCATTGAACCGCTGCTTTCGCGGGAGTGGTTCGTGCGCATGGAGCCACTGGCAAAACCGGCGATCGAAGTGGTCGAGCGCGGCGATGTCACGTTCTATCCGCCGCGCTGGAAAAACGTGTACATGTCGTGGATGACGAATATCCGGGACTGGTGCATTTCGCGCCAGCTCTGGTGGGGGCACCGGATCCCGGTGTGGTACTGCCCCGACGGGCACGTGACGGTCTCGAAAACCGACCCCGACGTGTGCACGACGTGCGGCAGCGCTTCGATCCGCCAGGACGACAACGTCCTCGATACCTGGTTCTCTTCGTGGTTGTGGACGTTTTCACCCCTGGGATGGCCGGACGAGTCGCGAGACCTCGAGCGGTACCACCCGACGAACGTCCTCGTGACCGGTTACGAGATTATCTTCTTCTGGGTGGCGCGCATGATCATGGCGTCGCTGGAGTTCGTCGGCGAGATCCCGTTCCGGCACGTGTTTCTCACCGGGATCGTGCGCGACGAAAAGGGCCGCAAAATGAGCAAGTCGCTCGGCAACTCCCCGGACCCGCTGGATATTATCGACAAGTACGGGACCGATGCGTTTCGTTTCACGCTCTCGATGCTCTCGCCTCCCGGCAAGGACGTCCTGTTCAACGAAGACAAGGTCGAAATGGGCCGGAACTTCGTCAATAAAATATGGCAGGCCTCCAGAATGGTGATGACGGCGGTGGAATCCAACGCGGACCTCGAGTTGATGGCCGACGGGCCGGCCGGCCGTCCCGACGAAGGAAAAGCCGAAGGGGCGTTCGCCTCGGCGTGGCGCAGCGCGCACGGCAGTTCGCTCGCCTTCGAGCCGGATTTGAACTGGGAAGACCAGTGGATCCTCAGTGCGCTCGGACGGTGTGCCGCCGACGTCGACGCAGGATTCGAGTCGTGGCGACTCAACGACGGCACCGCGCGAATCTACGATTTCGTGTGGCACGAGTTCTGTGACTGGTACCTCGAACTGGCAAAGATCCGCCTGTACGGTGACGGCGACCGGCGAACGGTGCTGGCCGTTCTCCTCTACGTATTGGGGGAGTCGGTCAAGATGCTCCACCCGGTGATGCCTTACGTCACCGAAGAACTCTGGGATATTTTTCCCATGACGAGCGGACTCGTACTCGAAAACCGGTACCCTGAGCCGATCGATGCCCTTCGCGACTCCGGCGCCGACGAGCAGATGAATATCTTCCAGTCGATCGTCACGGCCGTGCGAAACATCCGCGCCCGGTACCACGTCGACCCGGGCGCCAGAATACCGGTGTCCGTCAGGACGCCCGCCGGGCAAGACGCCGTTGTGGCGGAGACGATCGAGGGAATCCGCCAGCTGGCCCGGGTCACCGACGTCGAGATCGGGCCCGGGGTCGTCAAGAAAAAGGGCAGCGCGGCGACGCCTATCGGCGGCTTCGAGGTGGTCGTGCCGCTCGCCGGCGTGGTCGATCTCGACGCGGAGATTCGCAGGCTGGAAACCGAGAAGTCGAAAATCGAAGAAGAGCTGGTGCGGACAGATAAAAAGCTCGACAATGAGAAGTTTGTCACGCGTGCCAAACCTGAAGTGGTCGAGAAGGAACGGGAAAAGAAGGCGCGGCTCGAGTCGGAGCGTGATAAGCTCGTCGAGTCGATTGGCATTATCAATTCGGAATAGGGGGTAAGATGTCTCTCAACCCCACCGGCGATACGATTGGGGAAATCCTCAAACGGACCCGGGAGTCGAGAAACCTCACGGTCGAAACCGTCAACAGGGAAACGAAGATCTCGATCAACGTTATCCGGGCGCTCGAACAGGACGACCTGGATTCGTTTTCGAGCGAAACCTACCTGAAGGGGTTCGTCAAGAATTACGCAAAGTACCTCGAGCTCGACCCCGACCAGCTGTGGAGCATGCTAAGCCGGCAGAGGGGCTCGGTGCCCGACGGCAAGGGGACGTTCTGGGACATCGAGGAAGCCGTCCGGGAGGAAAAACTCAAGTCGCCGAAGATCGTGCAACGCATCGTCGTGCCGATCCTGATCATCGTGATCGTCGTCCTGACCCTCCTGTTCTTACGGGAACGGAACAACAGGAATGAAACCGGCGCCGTCCCGGGCGGGGACGGCCCGCAGCTCCAGGACGTCGCGGCCGCTCACCTGCCTCCTGCTCCTCCCCCTTTGGGCCGTGGATAAGTTTAAACTGGTATCCAGCTACGATCCCACCGGTGATCAGCCGCAGGCCATCAGGGCACTCGTAAAAGGCATCCGTGAGAACAAGGCCGACCAGGTATTGCTCGGTGTCACGGGTTCGGGCAAGACGTTTACCATGGCCAACGTCGTGGCGGAGGTCAATCTCCCCACGCTCGTCATTTCCCACAACAAGACGCTGGCGGCCCAGCTCTACGGTGAGTTCAAAGGGTTCTTCCCCGAAAATGCCGTCGAGTATTTCGTCAGCTACTACGACTACTACCAACCCGAGGCGTTCGTTCCGTCGACGAACACGTACATCGAAAAGGACGCTTCGATCAACGACGACATCGACCGCATGCGCGTCCGCGCGACGAGTTCCCTCATGACCCGCCGGGACGTGATCGTCGTTTCCAGCGTATCTTGCATTTACGGCCTCGGTTCTCCGGAAGCGTTCCGGAAAATGACCATCGAGCTCGAGGTCGGCGACACGATGGACCGTGAGGAGTTTCTCCGGCGTCTCATCGATATCCAGTACCAGCGTAACGACGCCGCCTTCACAAGGGGGACCTTTCGCGTGCGCGGCGACGTGGTGGAGTTGAGACCCGCCTACGAGGAGGAGGCGATACGCGTCGAGTTCTTCGGCGACGAGGTCGAAGCGCTCTCGGTGACGGATCCCTTGACCGGCAGGGTCGTGCGTACCATCGAACGCCTTGCCGTATTTCCGGCCAAGCACTTCGTCACGCCCGAGCCCCTCGTAAAAAAGGCCCTCGACGGGATCCGCAAGGAACTGGCCGCACGCCTGACGGAACTCCGACACGCGAACAAACTGGTCGAGGCGCAACGGCTGGAGTCGCGTACTCTTTATGACATCGAGATGCTCGAGGAGATGGGGTACTGTACCGGCGTCGAAAACTACGCCCGGTTCTTGTCGGGGCGAAAGGCCGGCGAAAGGCCGATGACATTGCTCGATTTCTTTCCGGACGACTTCCTGTTGATAATAGACGAGTCGCACGTGACCGTTCCACAGATCGGCGGGATGTTCAACGGCGACCGGTCGCGAAAGCAAACCCTGGTCGACCACGGCTTCCGCCTGCCGTCGGCACTCGATAACCGGCCGCTGCGTTTCGATGAATTCACCCAGCTGATACCTCGGAATATATATGTGAGCGCGACGCCGGCCGACTACGAACTCAAGCGCTCGGGCGGTGAAATCGTCGAACAGTTGATCCGCCCGACGGGGCTGGTCGACCCCGAGATCAGCGTGCGCCCCGTAGACGACCAGATCGACGACCTCGTCGAAGAAGTGAGAAAGCGGGTCGAACTCACGGAGCGTGTCCTCGTCACGACTCTGACCAAGCGCATGGCGGAGGAACTGACCGACTACCTGGGTTCACTCGGGATCCGGGTGAGATACCTGCACTCGGACATCAACGCGCTCGAACGTGTCGATATCCTGCGCGGCCTGCGCCTCGGGGAGTTCGACGTTCTCGTGGGAATCAACCTGCTGCGGGAGGGGCTCGATCTGCCCGAGGTGTCACTCGTCGCGGTGTGCGACGCCGACAAGGAAGGTTTTCTTCGCAGTGAAAAGAGCCTGATTCAGACCGCGGGAAGAGCCGCGCGCCACATCGAGGGGCGCGTCATTTTCTATGCCGACAAAGTGACCGAGTCGATGCGGCGGGCGATTGGTGAAACCAACCGCCGCCGCGCGTTGCAGCTGAAGTATAATGATAAGCACGGTATTACCCCGCGCGGAATCGTCAAGTCGCTGGAGGAAGTCCGTCTCAGCACATCGGTAGCCGACGTTCGCCGGGTCGATGGCGCGGACGTCGTGTTCGATCCGGGCGCCGCGAGTGAGGACATCGCCGCCGCTCTGGAAGCGGAAATGCTCCGCGAAGCCCGGGCACTCAATTTCGAAAAAGCGGCCAGCCTGCGAGACCGTCTCGAGGAGGTCCGCCTGCAGCTGGTCCTGGAGGCTGAAGAGCGGGGCGCCCGGCGGGGCCGGTGGAATCCGGGGAAGAGAACAAAAGGGAAATGACATGAATGATCTCGACAAGACAATGGTGGAAAAGCTGGTCAAGATGGCGCTCGCGGAAGACGGCGCCTGGTGGGACGCGACGATCGAACTGACCGGCGTGGGCGAAGCGCGCGTCGGGGCTGAAGTCCTCGCCGGCCGCGCCGGTGTCGTGTGCGGCATCGGAATTGCCGACGCCGCTTTCCGCCAGATGGACCCGTCCGTCGCGTTCCGGGCGTATGTCGGCGACGGCGACAGGTGCGGCGACGGCGATGCCATCATCCTGGTCGAGGGTCCCGCGCGGGCAATCCTGGCGGCGGAACGGGTCGCGCTCAATTTTCTGCAACGGTTGTCCGGGATCGCCACCCTTACCGCCGACTACGTCGAATCGGTCTCCGGTACCGGCGTGACCATACTCGACACGCGCAAGACCACCCCCCTGTGGCGTGACCTGGAGAAATACGCGGTTCGCTGCGGCGGCGCGAAGAATCACCGCCGCGACCTCCGGACCCAGGTGCTCGTCAAGGAGAACCACATCCGGGCGATCGGCGGTCCGGGAGCGCTGATCGCGCGCCTGCTCGAAGCCGAAAGGGCCGATGGGCAGTTCGTCGAGGTCGAGGTGGATTCGCTGGAGTTCCTGGAAAAGCTCCTCAGCGTCCCCCTCGATCGTATCATGCTCGACAATTTCACCCCGGACCAGGTCCGTACCGCGCTGGAAACAGTCGCCGCGTTCGAGTGGTCGCGGGAACTTCCGCGCCCCGGAATCGAGGTGTCCGGCGGCGTCACGCTCGACAACATCGCTGAATACGCGATGGAGGGTGTCGACTATATGTCCGTCGGAGCTCTGACACACTCGGCCACCGCCCTTTCGATGAGCCTGG
Source organism: uncultured bacterium (assembly GCA_965372695.1). GTDB lineage: Bacteria > Krumholzibacteriota > Krumholzibacteriia > WVZY01 > JAKEHA01 > CBDUWU01. The sequence goes on along the minus strand of CBDVDJ010000076.1, from coordinate 3,688 downwards.
AGGTGCAATGAGCGGCCACGACCTGTTGCTGCCGGCGCGCCTGAAATCTTTCCTCGTGACACACGATTTTGGCCGCCGCGTCTACTATTATCCCCAAACCGTCTCGACGAACACGGCGGCGGTCGGGCTGGCCCGCGCCGGCGAGCCCCACGGTACGGTCGTGGTCGCCGACGTCCAGTCGCGGGGAAGAGGACGGCTCGACCACGAGTGGTCGAGCCGGGCGGGAGAGGACCTCCTCTTCACCGTGATACTCCGGCCCGGCGGGACGCCGGGTTTGAAGGAAATGCTCCCCGTTACACTCGTGTTTTCATCGGCGCTCGCGTCGACTCTGGAGACGGTGCTCGCATCCGACGTGTCGGTTAAATGGCCCAACGATATCATTGCTCCGGGCGGGAAAATCGGGGGGATACTCGCCGAGGGGACTTCGCAGCCGTCCGGAGAGGGTTTTGTTGCCGTCGGCATCGGAATCAATGTCAATTCACGTCCGGATTCTTTTCCGGCGGATTTGCGGGAACGGGTAGCGACCTGCCGGTCGGTCAGCGGACGGCAATGGGACCGGGCAGCGCTGCTGGCGGACCTTCTCAAGTCGATGGAGGATCACTATCGGCGCTTCCGGCGGGATGGTTTCGAAGCCCTTCGTCACGATTATGAAGGCAGACTCACCCTGCTCGGCCGTGTGGTTTCTTTTGAACGCGGAGGCCGCCGCGACACGGCGACCGTCGAGGGTGTCGGCGCAGACGGCGCTTTGAGGGTCAGGTGCGGGGCGGACGATCCGCCGGTGTCTCTTTACAACGAAGAAGTGAGGCTCGTCACGTGATACTGGCCGTGGATATCGGCAATTCTCGCGTCAAGTGCGCCCTGGTGGATGGTGCGCGCGTCATTGGCCGTGAAGCTCTTCCCACCGCCCGGTGCGACGACGCCACCACGCTTGCCGACATGATCCGGCGCGTGGCGACCGCCGTTCTCTCGGTAGAACGGTCGGTGGTGTCGTCCGTCGTTCCGCCCATGACTGTCAAGGTGCTGCAAATGATCGAAGATCAGATCGGAGCCCGCGCGCGGCTGGTCGACTACAAGACCCGGTTGCCCTTCCGCCTCGACGTGGCGGCGCCGGCCCGGGTCGGCGCCGCCCGTCTCTGCGCGGCGGCGGGCGCGCTGGGTGCGCGCCGGCTCAACGCCGTGATCATCGACGCCGGGTCGGCCATCACCGTCGACGTGGTACGTGACGGCGTGTTCCTCGGCGGCGTGATCGCCGCCGGTCCCGCCCTTACGCTCGGCGCGCTCGGCGAACACGCCAGTCAGCTTCCCGCCATCGACTTCGCGAGCCTCGAATCTCCGTTCCCGAAGCGCATCGACGACACCGACAGCGCGATGACCCTGGGAGCCGGGCTGGGTGGGGTCGGTGTCATCCGCGAGGCCGTGCGATACGTGTCGGCAATCGCCGGCGCTGCGCTGCCCAGATACGTCACCGGGGGCGCCGCTCCCGCGCTCCTTACCCGCCTTCCGCGCTCGTGGCGCCACGACCCGGACCTGACCCTCAAGGGCCTCGACGTCATCGATCAGCTATATCTGACACGTCCAGAATAGCCCGCCACGGGTTCTGGAGCCACCTTCGAAAAAAGCTGATTTTCCGCTTGAATCGGACCATTATCGTGTATATATTTGAATCTAGGAATTTGGCACTCTACCACAGAGAGTGCTAATCAAAGAACACATCACCAGTATTCAGGAGGAAATCTAATGAAACTGACCCCATTGGCCGATCGGGTCATAGTCAAGCCGATCGACGAGCCGGAGCAGAAGAAGGGCGGCATCATCATTCCCGACACCGCCAAGGAAAAACCCCAGCAGGGCGAAGTCGTCGCCGTCGGACCGGGCCGCCGTAACGACAGCGGCGAGCGCATCAAGCCGGATGTCAAGAAGGGTGACCGGGTTATCTTCGGCAAGTACGCCGCCACCGAGTACACCCTCGACAACGAAAAACTCTTTGTGATGAAAGAAGACGACATTATTGCCATCGTCTGAACCAATTCCAGAGATACATAAACAGGAGGAAACATATCATGTCGAAACAAATCGTCTATGAGGCCGAGGCCCGCGAGAAGCTCAAGGCTGGCGTCGACAAACTCGCCAACTCCGTCAAGATCACGCTCGGCCCCAAGGGCCGAAACGTCATCCTCGACAAGAAGTTCGGGTCTCCGACCGTGACCAATGACGGTGTCACCATCGCCAAGGAAATCGAACTCGACGATCCTTTCGAAAACCTCGGCGCCCAGATGGTCAAGGAAGTTGCCACCAGGACGCAGGACATCGCCGGTGACGGTACCACCACCGCGACCATTCTGGCCCAGAGCATCATTCACCAGGGCATCAGGAACGTCACAGCCGGCGCCAACCCGATGTTTCTCAAGAAGGGCATTCACCTCGCGACCGACGCGATCGTCGAGGAAATCCGCAAGCGCAGCAAATCGATCAAGACCAGCGATGAGATCGCCAGCGTCGCCACGATCAGCGCCAACAACGATTCCGAAATCGGCCAGCTGATCGCCGACTCGATGGAGAAGGTCGGCAAGGACGGCGTCATCACCGTCGAAGAGGCTCGCGGCATGGAGACGACACTCGACGTCGTCGAAGGAATGCAGTTCGACCGCGGGTACCTGTCGCCTTACATGGTCACCGACGCCGAGCGGATGGAAACCATCCTCGAGGACGCGGTAATCCTGATCCACGACAAAAAGATCGCGTCGATGAAAGACCTGCTGCCCATCCTGGAAAAGGTGGCCCAGCTGTCCAAGCCGCTGCTGATCATTGCCGAGGACGTCGAGGGTGAAGCGCTAGCGACGCTGGTCGTCAACAAGCTTCGCGGCACGCTCAACACCGCCGCCGTCAAGGCGCCGGGATTCGGCGACCGCCGCAAGGCCATGCTCGAAGACATCGCGATTCTCACCGGTGGCCGCGTGATCAGCGAAGACGCCGGATTCAAACTCGAGAACGCTACCGTAGCCGACCTGGGCAGCGCCAAGCGCTTAACGATCGACAAGGACGACACGACGATCGTTGAAGGCGCGGGCAAGGCCGCCGACATCAAGGCGCGCATCAGCCAGATTCGCCGCCAGATCGACGATACAACCTCGGACTACGACAAAGAGAAACTCCAGGAACGTCTCGCCAAGCTGGCCGGCGGCGTCGCCGTCATCAATGTCGGCGCGGCAACCGAGATCGAGATGAAGGAAAAGAAGGCGCGCGTCGAGGACGCACTCGCTGCGACCCGCGCGGCCGTCGAAGAGGGTATCGTGGCCGGTGGCGGGATTACGTTGCTGCGGTGCCGCAAGGCTCTCGACAAGATCAAGGAAGAAGGCGATGTTGCCATCGGCGTGGACATCGTTCGCAAGTCGCTGGAAGCCCCGCTGCGGCAGATCGCGGCCAACGCAGGCGCCGAGGGTTCGCTGATCGTTGAGCGCGTGCTCAAGTCGGCGGCGGACGTCGGTTACAATGCGGCCGACGGCGAATATACCGACCTGGTCAAGGCCGGTATCGTCGACCCGACCAAGGTGACTCGGTCGGCCCTGCAGAACGCCGCCAGCGTGGCTGCGCTTCTGCTCACCACCGAGGCAGTCGTTACCGACAAGCCTGAGGACAAGGAAGCCATGCCGGCGCCCGCGGGCGGTATGGGTGGCATGGGCGGCATGGG
>CBDVDJ010000075.1:0-9079 GCA_965372695.1 uncultured bacterium | reverse complement strand
AGGTCATACTGTTTCGCCCGGATCCGGGACAGGTAAAGGAACAACAGCGTGAACGCCAGCGTGCAGACCGCCAGCGTCGCCGACATGCGCGGGTCCAGGCCGGAGCCCTCGCCGCCCCCGAGCACCGGTTGCGGGTGCTGCGTGCGCCACCACCGGATGGCGAAGTAGACCAGCGGGACGTCGATGAAGCCGATGATCCCGAGAATCGCCGACAGCGTCGCGCGCTTTTCGGCGCCCGCCACGTAATGGCGCAGCAGGATGTATGAGACGTAGATCAGCCATAATACCAGCGTCAATGTGAGCCGCGCATCCCACGTCCACCAGATGCCCCAGATAGGTTTGGCCCAGATGGGACCCGTGATGAGCACCAGCGTACAGAACATCACGCCGATCTCGGCCGCCGCCGCCGCGCGGTTGTCCCATCGCTTGTCCCTCGACATGAGGTAGCGAAAGCTGTAGACGCACACGACAAAAAACGCCAGGAACGCTACCCACGCCGAAGGCACGTGGAAGTAGAAAATCTTCTGCACGACGCCCTGTTCGCGCTCGGTCGGAGCGTAAAATCCGATCATGTAGAGTGCGGCGAGCATCGACACCAGTACGAGAGCGGGCAGTATGTAGTCGCGCGCTTTCATATCATTCCTCCATCGCATATTCGAAAATGAGATACGACGCGATGACGAACACGACGTCGTAGACGATCAACAACTTGAACCAGTCAGAGGCGTTTTCGTTGACGCCCAGCGCATACTGGGTGAGTTCCACCGAGGCGAGCAGCGCCGGAATCGACACGGGGAGCAGCAGGAGAGGCAACATCAACTCGCGCATACGCGTGTTTGCCGCCATTGCGGAGAACAGCGTGCCCACGGACGCAAAGCCGATCGACCCCAGGAGAAATATCAGGACCAGCATCGGAATGGCCGGGCCGGCGTCAATATTGAAAAACACGATGAAGAGAGGAAGGATCAGTATTTGCGTGACGAGCATGAAAATCAGGTTCGCGAGGAACTTGCCGAGATAGATCGCGCCGCGGTCGACGGGGGCGAGCATCAAGGATTTGGAGCACCCGTCGGACTTCTCCAGGGCAAACGTCCGGTTCAGCGACAGGATGCCGGAAAACGCGAATGCCACCCAGAGGAAACCGGCCCCGAGACGGTGCGCCTCTTCGCTGTCGAGGTCGAGTGTGAAGTTGAATACGACCAGCACCAGTACGCAGAACACGAACGACGCGCTCAACGCGTCCCTCGTGCGCAGTTCGATGCGCAGGTCCTTCCAGAGAATGGTCGTAATCGTTCGCAGCATGCCTTCGTTTCCCCGGTCACCCCGAGAGGATCTTCTTGTATCTTTCCCGAAATTCGTCGAGCCCCACGTCTTGTGTCGATGACTCGAGCACGATGCGTCCGCGGTCGAGTACGAAGACCCGGTGCGCCACCCTGAACCCGCGATCGATATCGTGGGTGGTCATCAGAACCGTTCCACCCCCGGAAGTGAATTCCGACAGCATGCCGTTGAGGTTCACGCACGCCGATTCGTCGAGTCCCGTGTAGGGCTCGTCGAGGAGCAGCAGCCGCGGAGAGTGCAGAAACGCCCTGCCGAGCGAAAGCCGCTGCTTCATGCCGCGGCTCAGATCGCGGACGACCGATTCTGATTTGTGCGTGAGGTCGACGCGTTCGAGCATTGCCTGGGCGGTGCCCGCGGGGTCCGGGAGGTCATAGAGCCGGGCGTAAAAAACGAGATTTTCGCGGGAGGTAAGGTCGGCGTAGAGAAAACTGTCGTGGGACATGAACCCCAGCGAACGGCGTGTGTCTTCGTCCGCCTTGGCGAGGTCCTGGCCGAACAGGGAGACGGTGCCCTCGTACGATCGGATCAGGGTGGCGACGATGTTGAGGAGCGTTGATTTGCCGGCGCCGTTGTGACCGAAAACGGTGACGAATTCGCCCTCGCCGACGGAAAACGCGACGGACCGCAACGCGGTCGTCTTACCGAACCGTTTGGCGACGTTTTCGCATTTGAGCACGGCGGTTGCCGTCATCTCGCTCCGGCCTTTTTGCCGCCTCCGCTCTTCGAGCCGGTTTTCGGGGCTTGATTCAGCCGGATCATGAGTGAGGCGATCTGATTCTTGATCTCGGCGCGTTTGAACTGGTAGGCGGTGCCGGGGGCGGCCCCCGCTTCGTGCAGGTCGTCGAGCCTGGCTAGGCGGGCGACGAGCAGGTCGCGGTGTTCGCCGAGGGTCGCCGCATCGGCCCTCGCCGCGTCTTTTTCCCGGAGCGCGATCCCCGAAAAAGCGGCGAGCGCCAGCAGAAGGATGAACAGGAGCAGTGTTGACAGGCTCTCGGCGTCGTTCGGGATCACCGTTATTGTCGCCTGGTCGCGGCTGGGGGACGCCTCCTGGCTGACTCCGCCCCGGAACGAAAGTTCCAGCTGGTCTCCGCTTTCGAGCTTATTGATCGTCCAGGAGACGCCGGCGTGTGCGCCTTGTTGCTCCGCGAGGTCGTGGCTCGAACTGGTGATTTCCATCTCGGCGTCGGTGGCGAATATTGTAAAGTTTTCCATGTCGTACTGAAGTTTCTCGGAAAACGTCACGGCGGCGCTCTCGTACTCGGCGGTGTAAGACATCACCACACGGGTCAACCCGGGCCGGATCGGATAGTCGACCGAGTAGATCCCCGCCTCATCCGTTTCCGCCGGTTCGCGTTCTACGGGCACATCGCCGTACTGGATATACATGCCGTTGAAGTTGTGCATTTCCGCCGGCAGCGGAAACCGGAAGCTGTCGCCGCCGGTGACCGTCTGGAGCGGCGAGGATTCATTGTAGATCTCGTAGACGCGTTCGACGACGAGGTGGTTGTCGTGGCGCGTAGCGGTGTAGTGGGGGATGGCGACCCTGATGCCATCCCACGAGGGGGTGGTTTCGTAGACCGTGATCGCGACACTTACGTGTTCATCGCCTTCGATCTGGAACGACTGGTTGTAGGAGACCCCCTGGTAATCCACGCGGGCCAGGTAAGCGCCGGGGGCGAGATCGTCGATACCCCACTCACCGGCGGACGACCGGGTTGTATGCAGAGGCGCCATGCCGGCGGCCGGATTGATCACCGATATGTCAACGGCGACGTCGGTCGAGCCGGTTGTCCCGTTGGTGACCGAACCGTGAATCGACTCCGCCATCGGGATGCCGGGGAGTGCAATGAGACACGCAGCAGCGGCCGCGACTATAATAAAAAAGGATCTGAATCTGGCTGAAATCATGACAGTTCTTCTGTTTTTGAGATGGTAACGGGCGGGTCCGGAGTTATTTGATTTTTCTCTTGTTCTGTACGTCGCGTTCGATCAGTTCATCGATCTCATGCTTGATGCGGGCTTTGTCCAGCTCCTGCACGACGGTTTCAGCCTCATCCATGAGGCCTCCGCGGAGACGGTTGTAGTCCGCGTCCGAAAGCTTGCCCATGTCGTGTTCGAAGTCGAGGTCCTTGATATTATCGTAGACCAGCGCCTTCTTCTGCTGGAGGTAGGATATCTTTTTTTCCTCTCTCGAGCCCAGTAAATCGTCCAGAAAGTAGAGATATTTCCTGGGGTTGATAACGGGGTAAACCACAAAAATCAGTGCAGTTGTGGCAAATATGCCGACGAAAAACAATTCCAACGTTTCACTCCTGTCCGTCAGGTCGTTTCGGGTGTCTTGAGCAGCTTGTCCAACGCTTTCTTGTCGCGTTCGACCCGCCGCTGTTTTCGGTTGGGGATAAGCGTAAATACCGTACCCAGTGTGATAACGATTGTGCCGACCCAGACCCAGATGACCAGCGGGTTGATCCAGACCTGGATCACTGCCTCGTCGCTGCCCTCGTTGACCCCGGCGAAGACCACGTAGAGGTCTTCGTCGAATCTGCTCTCGATGCGAACCTCGGATGTGGGCTGCTCGCTGGCCATGTAATAGCGCTTTTCCGGGCTCAGCGTAGTGAAGGGCTTGCCGTTCTTCGTGATATCCAGGTTGGCCCGGAGCCCGACCCAGTTGGGGTCCTCGATTTCATCGATCGATACACAGGTCAGCTCGTAGTGGCCGACGGTGAACTTGTCGCCGGCCCTGACCTCGCCCCATCCCTCTGTGGTGAACGCCTGTCCCGTGAATCCGAGGATGAGCAGCACGAAACCAAAGTGGACGATGTATCCGCCGTAACGCCTCTTGTTGAGCGTCAGTATTCCGATCACCGCCTGCACGAAATTCTCGCTCGTGCTCCTCATGCGGGCGCGGCCCGCGCGATAGAATTCGCCGAGGATGGTAACAGTCACGCCGGCGCACAAGCCGAGCGATACCATCGGGTAGAACGAATGGACGCCGGCGATGAACACGGCGGCCGACGTCAGTACCGCGGCCATGGCGGGCCACAGGAAGATCCGTTTCATGCTGGCGAACGACGTTTTGCGCCACGCGAGAAGCGGGCCTACACCGGTGAGAAAGAGCAGGAACAATCCGATGGGGACGTTGATCTTGTTGAAGTAAGGCGCCCCGACGGTGATCTGTTCTCCCGTGAGGAGCTCCGAGAAGATCGGAAATACGGTGCCCCAAAGGACCGCGAAGCACGCGGCGAGCAGGATGAGGTTATTGAGAAGGAAGCTCGCTTCCCTCGACGCCCACGAATCGAGCCGGCTCTCCGTCCGGAGGTATCCGAGCCGGGAGGCGACGAGGTAGATGGAAAAGGCGGCCATCAGTATGAGGAAGATGACGAAGTAGTCGCCGATGGCCGATTGCGCGAACGCGTGCACCGATGACACGACGCCGCTTCGCGTGAGGAACGTTCCGAGGATACTGAGCATGTATGTCGTTATAATGAGCACGACATTCCATATCTTGAGCATGTTCTTGCGTTCCTGGACGATCACCGAGTGAAGGAACGCCGTGCCGGTAAGCCACGGCAGCAGGGACGCGTTTTCAACCGGGTCCCAGGCCCAGTAACCGCCCCAGCCGAGCTCCACGTACGCCCACTTGCCACCCAGCATGACGCCGGCGCCGAGGAGCAGCCACGCGGTCAGCGTCCAGCGTCGCGCCATCTTGATCCAGTTGTTGCCGAGTTCGCGCGTCATGAGGGCGGCCAGGCACAAGCCGAAGGGAATCACGAATCCGATGTAACCGAGGTAGAGCAGCGGTGGATGAATCACCATCGCCGGATGCTGGAGCAGCGGATTGAGCCCGCGTCCGTCCTGGGCCGTGAACGACTGGAGGGCTCCGTCGCCGTGGTCGATGACGAGCTGCGCGAACGGGTTGGCGCCGAACTTGTTGATGACCAGAAAAAACACAGTGGTCATCGTGGCAACGCCCAGCGCGTAAGGTACGAGTTTCCCCGGGTAACGGCGGTTGACCCATGCGGCGATCGCCACATAGAACGCAAGGATCCACGTCCAGAACAGCAGCGAACCCTTCTGGCCTCCCCAGAGGGAGGCGAACTTGTAGAACACGTTCAGGTCACGGTTGCTGTAGTTGGCTACGTACTCGAGTGAGAAGTCGCTCGTCATCAGCAGATAGACGAGTGCGGCGATGGCGAGGGTGACGAAGAAAAACACCGCGTACACCGCGTGTTCGCCGCTTTTCACCAGGTCGCGCCGGTTCGTCTTGCCGCCATAGAACAGCGCAAAGAGCGCGTAAATAGCGAACGTCAAACTGAGCGTAATCGACAGATTACCAAAGCTGGCCAACTTGTACTCCTGTTGATAAGTGGTGAACTGGGAAGGTACAACTACCGTCTACTGTGACGTCGCTTGTTCTTCGCTGCCGTAACCGGCTTCGTACTTGGACGCACACTTCGCCTGTATCTGATCCGCATCGAACGAACCGTCGGATTGGAGTTCGCCCTCGACTATTGCTTCCACACCGCCCTTGAACGTATCGGGGACCGGCTGGTCACCATTGTAGCGGACGACGAGTTTCCGGTGTTCCTGTTCCAGCTGAAACGTAACCTCCGCGCCGTTGCGCTGGATCGATCCGTCGGTGACGATTCCGGCCACGCGGAGGCGTTTGCTGTTCGCTGACGGACCCAGCGCGTCCAGTTCCTCGAGGGTGCGGTAGTAGGCCTTGCCCTCCTGGAAGCCGGAAAGTGCCAGATACAGGACGGCGCCGACGATGACTATGAATCCTGCTGCAAATCTCATTTTCTTGCGCGCCATTACCAGAATACTCCTCGGTATGCAGTGAAAAACGCCGGCGGATGCCGGTGGTGCCATGGGAGAAGTATACAAAACGCAATTCGGTATTTCAAATACGATATGACATGGCCGGGTCTGTTGATAAGGTATGCCTGAATGCCGTCGAGTTGTCGCATAATATCCAATGGTTGAATAATACACTACAAATGAACAGGACGGGAAGGCGCCCGCGGATACGATAGACCCTTGTTAAGAGTATATATAATAGTCGATTATGATATAAGCTTCCGCGTTATAGATGGGGGCGCCTGGTTCGCGTGAATCGCCCGTGGAGGGGTGTCACCGGAAACAAGTTTGTTTGTCGGCGTGGAAGGACCCTTTTGACGGACAGAAAAAGTGCAAATATTCCTGGCTGCCGGCGGCGATGGGTGATTCGGACGGGCGCCGATTGACGCCGGGTCACTCGTCTTGTTAATCTTCTGCCGACCCCACCTTGGTCAAAGAGGAGCCCCCGCAGATGAGAAACGCCTTGTATTCGGTCCTCCTGGCCGCCGCCGTAACCGGCGCCTGCGTCGGGGGGACGACGAAGCTGCGTTACACGGAGATGCCCGACCTGACCGCGGCGCCGCTGACGTCCGGTATCGCCGTACTCGACGTCGAGTTTGGCCAGAAGGACTACAAGCCCGAACCCTCCGATGGTCCCTATACGACGCGGTGCTGGGTCGTCAGGGAAGGCGCCGAGGACCAGCCGCTGGAACAGGCGCACAACTACGGCCTGTTCGTGTACGAGGACCTCGAGCCCGGCCGGTATTGTGTCACGAGTATCGTCTGGAACGCCACCCTCTGGATCGAAGATGCGAGAGACGCCGACCAGCGGGCGGAAGCGGGACAGACGACGGACCAGGTGCCGCACGACACCAGGTTCACCTATACATTTGAACCGTGGAAGACCTCGGCTTTGACGTTCGTCGTCGAGCCGGGACTGGTTACTTACCGCGGCGTGCTGACGATCAACGAATCGGCGGAGTTCGAGCTGGAACACGGGAGCCGTCCCGCGAGTTCGATTACGCGGGAAAACTACGGCAAGAATGTCACCGTAAATACAATGGCGTCGTACGAACAGAGGGCGCTCGAGCAGCTGCAGCTTCGAAACGCGGACAATGCGTGGGGCGAAGTCATCCGGGCCCAGATCGAGGAAATCGAAGAGAGTTCCCGTTAGTAGCGCGTCAATCCCGGGTCTGGTAACGATCCGCCTGGTCGAAGAAAATGATCGAGCGGTATCCGGCGCGGACCGTTGCCCCGTGCTTCTCGCCCGCGGGGACGAAAAACGACTGTCCCGTCCGGCAGGTAATCGTCCTGCCCCCCATCCTCAGCTCCACTTCTCCGTTGATAACGAGTTCCCACTGGGCGTTGTGGCTGTGTTCGGGGACTTCGGTGTCGTGATCGAATTCGAGGAACGCCACCTGTTGCGAATCGCCCTGGAGGAGAAACCCCGATACGCCGTCGAACGGGACGTCGATGGCGGGGAGGCCGCGTATGAATTGCGGAAAGTCAGTCACCAGCATCACTCCTTATCTGCGGGCATCATGACAAGGCGACCCGGGCCGGTCAATCATAAGTCCGCGCAAAAGCCCCCCGGCCGCGGGGCCGGGGGGCTCTTTTTCGCCGTAGCGGTTAACGCCGGTGCTTAATCGTGGAAGAGCTTCTTGATCTTCCCCCAGGTGGCGGATTCGACCGGAACGAAGTCGTTCGGGTCGGCCGGCCAGGTGCCGTTGACCATCTCCACCCAGTTCAGCGCCGGGTCGTTGTCAGCGTTGAGATCGTCGGTCGCGTCGAACGCAGCCGAGATATTGTCGGCGCTACCCGCCGTCTCGAGCTGGTCGCCGTACGAGTTACGGTCCCAGCCGCCGCCGATAACGGAGTGGCAGGTGTCGCACGAGTTGAGTTTCGAGCCGTTGGGTATATTGTAGCGCGCTTTCGCGGCGGTCAGATAGTCACTCTCCGCGGCGGCGAGCGATGCAAAAAGCAGGAAAACCACACTCAAAATGATAGCGTTTGTTTTCATACAGGTACCTCCGGTTGGGTGCAATTCGGACGATTTAGTAGTGATATGACGTCAAAATCCCGCATTAGTTATATTAGATAGTAATATATCGCAATAAATAAGCCAGAGAGAACTAAGCCCCGGCCGGATAGCCGGGGCTTTTTCGCGCGGTTGCCACAGCGCGTCTACTGAAAAGCCTTCCGCCTCGCGTCGAGGTTGTTCTCGATGCCGCCGCAAACGTTGTCGCACAGCGCGAAGACGGAGGGATCCGATATGGAATAGAAGGCCGAGGTGCCCTCGCGCCGGCGATCGACCATTCCGTGGTTGAGCATGAGCGAGAGGTGCTTGGAAACGTTCGACTGGGAGCCACCCGTCGTGTCGACGATTTCGGTCACCGACATCTCGCCGGACCTGAGATTATAAAGTATCTTTAGACGCATCGGATCGCTGAGGACGCGAAACCGGGCCGAAATTGCTTCGAATGCCTCGTGGGAAAGGTTCCTCTGGGGTGCCTGGTCCATCTCTCTTCCTCCGGTAAAATCCCTTAACTCATTCACAGACAATTGGTTGATGAGATATTATCAATTTCATACCCGGAGTATATACTATGTATGACTATTTGGCAATATGATTTTTAATAAATATTCGAATAAAAGAATATTTCTGCTTGACAATATTCCTATATAAGAATATACTGCCCGCAACAATCAGAACACGACGGGTCCGGACGGAGAAACAGGGAGGCAGCCCCACATGGTACATGAGCGATTTATCAACATCAGCATGAAATATCCGCGCGCGGTCATGGTGGCCGTCGCGATCCTCGTGATTGCGGCGGGGGTGATGTTACCCCGCATCAAGATCGACACCGACCCGGAAAACATGCTGCCGCACGACCAG
>CBDVDJ010000074.1:0-9140 GCA_965372695.1 uncultured bacterium | reverse complement strand
ACTACTGGACCGCGGCCAACGACGGACGCGCCGCGGCGTCACTGACGTTCGACGACTACCGGATTCACGTATGGAAGGCCGACGGGACACTCGACTACATCATCGAGCGCCCGGACTACACGCCCCTGAAGCGCACCGCTGACGAGAAAAAGCGTTTCCAGGAACTCTTCGCCGGGGTAACCAGCTGGAATCCGAACTCGACTTTCACGGCGAGCGATACGCACAGGGCCGTGATGAGGCTCGAGTTCCAACCGGACGGCAGCCTCTGGGTCGTATCCGGACGGGGTACCTGGGAGCGTGGCGAGGGAGTATTTGTTTCGTTCGACGTGTACGACCGCGATGGCCGCCTCGTGAAGCGTGTCGATTTCACCGGTCCCGGCGATCCAATGGATGACGGGATGTTCTTTACCGCCGGAAAGTTCTATCGAGTGACCGAGCTCTTCAACGCCTTCATGGCCAGATTCGCCGGCGCAGGGTCGGCGGATGCGGGAGACGAAGAAGCCGAACCGCTACAGATCATCGCTTACGACATCGAGATTCCGGAACTCGGCGTCAATCGATAGCTGTCCGTTACGAGTTTACGGACTGGAGGGACCAGGAGTACTCCCCGCGTCGAGGACCTGACGGCTCGCTTCGCTCACGCTGAGACTTTTGGCGAGGACGTGGAGGTTGTCGCCCGTCGCCGGCAGCGGAAGTTCGGTTCGCAGGCGGCCAAGGACGCGCGTGAATTCCTGGCACACGTTCCGGCCCGAGCGCCCGTTGAAGTGATAGGAGAGGTTACCTGCCAGGGTGAGAAAGGGGCGCTGTCCCTTCCGGACATTGCGCCACACACGGCGTAGAATAGACGGCAGCGAATAGAATTTCTGAATACAGGAGTTCATCTCGCCGATAATTTCGTCCCGGCTGAGGTGCTTGTAGCGCCCCACGGGAAGTCCCAGGGTGTAATACTTCCAGTCCTCGGGAAATCGGTCCGCGGCGATGCGTCCTTCCGCCTCCATCCTGTTCCAGAGATCGGTCCCGGGTAACGGCGTCAGAAACAACATGTTGAGGAAATCCACGCCATAGCTGTCCGCCGTACGGGCAATGTGCAGACCGATGCCCGCCCGATCGACGTCCAATCCCATGATGAACGAACCGGCAACGCTGATCCTGTGTCGCTGGATTCGCCTCACCGAGGCCCCGAAATCGCGGTCGTTCTGAATGTTGTACTTCTTGTGTACCTCGACCAGACCCTCGGGCGTGGTCGACTCGAAGCCGATGAAAACGCCTATACACCCTGACTTTCTCGCCAATCGAAGCAATTCATCATCATCCGCCATGTTGATCGTCGCCTGGCATATCCATTTCTTGCCCAGATCCGCCTCGATCAACGCCCTGAACAGGTCTTTTGAACGGGCGATGTGATCCCGACGGGTGCCGATGAGATTATCGTCCACGATCAGCACGTGCTTCTCCCTGATCTGCTTGAACTCCGCTACCACATCCTCGACCTTGCGGCGACGGTACGCCCTTCCGTTGAACGCGCTCACGCTGCAGAAAGTACAGTTGAGCGGACACCCTCGCGTGGTTTGAATGGACCCAAAATAGTAGCCGGTCGGCAGGAGGTCCTGGCGGGCCGGAGGCAGATTCTCCATATCCTGCATACCACCTTCGTACAACGGCTTCAGATCTCCGCTCGCCAGGTCGTCCAGCACCTGCGGCCAGACGCTCTCGGCCTCGCCGGTCACCACGGCGTCTACTTGTTTCGCCGCCTCCTCCTGGCACATGGTGGCGTGGATTCCACCCATCACGACGGGCACTCCCCGGCCACGAAAATCCGCGGCCACCTCATAGGCGCGCGGCGCCTGGGACGTGAACGCCGTCAGCCCCACCAGGTCCGGGCGGGGCATCTGCGAATAGTCGGGGACATCCACATTCTCATCAACCACCGTGATATCCCACTCCGGCGGCGTAAGGCCGGCCAGCACCAGGAGACCAAGTGGCTTCCACACGCGGTATTTGTTCCAGTAGTTTTTCTTGTTGTTGACGTTGATGAGATGATTGCGTGGATTGACGAGAAGCAGGCGCATATGCCCTCCTTGGGCTACGGCGTGGGAAAATAACCGTCAAGATGAAGGCATCTTGTCACTCGTCAGCCATCCGGGTCAAGCTCAACATGGGGTTGGACATCCTCGTCCAAAAAGCCAAGCCAACCCGAACAGTGGGGGAAATAGCGGAGAGGGGGGCCGTAATAACGGCCCCCCTCCCGAAACAGCTCGACGTGCTATCTGCGCCCGCCGCCCGAATTGCGCTCGCGCGCCTCGTTGACGGTAAGGTCACGGCCGCCGAAATCCTTGTTGTTCAGGCCTTCGATCGCGGCGTTGACCGCGTCGGCGTCCATCTCGACAAATCCGAAACCCCTCGGACGACCGGTGTCGCGGTCGGTGATGAGGGATACGTCGTAAACGGTTCCGAACGCCTCGAAAGCGGTACGGACGTCCGCGTCGGACACGTCAAACGGAAGATTGCCGACATAAAGTCTTTTGTTAGCCATGGGATAACTCACTTTTTCCACGCTTTGCTATAGCACGATCGCTATCCTGAAAGTTCAGCTGCGATCGCTGATCGTGTCGTTTGGGGGGATCTAAGCGCCCACCCTCTTTAAGCTCGGGAATTGACTCTGAACCGTCGAGACAGCAAGCGTGGATTCTGCGGAAACGAACGTGGCAGGGCTATTCACTGAGTTAACTCAAGTTAGCACCTGGCCGGACAATGTCAAAGCGAATTATCCTCTCCCGGGATGTCGGCAGCCTTCCCCATCATGTTCTTACCCCTCCGGCACACCGCGTCCCGGTGTCCAGGGGGTGACGTCGGTCCGGACGTCGCCCCCTGGAATGCCTGGACGATCTATCAGGCACTTATTTCAAAAGCAGCATCTTCCTCGTATTGACGTAGCTTCCCGCCTCGAGGCGGTAAAAATACACGCCCGTCGCCACGCTCTGGCCGCCGTTGTTGGTTCCGTTCCAGACTACCTTGTACCTGTCCGGCTTTCGCACTTCGTCGACGAGGGTTCGCACCAGGCGACCGGCCACGTCGTAAATCTTGAGCCGGACCTGGACGGTGGCGGCCACCTCGTAGCGGATCGTGGTCGAGGGATTGAACGGGTTCGGGTAGTTCTGCGCGAGGTCGAACTTGAAGTTCCCCGGCACGTACGCGATGTCGGGCAGCTCGTCTGGGATTATTCCGCCCCCGACCAGCTTCCCCTTGTTGATGTCCTTGGCGATCTTCATGGCCAGCTCGTCGTTCGAGTCATCGCCGTCGTCGATAAGGAAATCGACGTACGTAATCGCCTTGGCCACCTTCATGCCGTCCTCGCTGATGATCGTGTGCAGACCGAGCTTTTCGCCCGCCACGTTGAAGAGCATCGCCATCAGCTCCTGTCGCGCGTGTGCCAGCATGTCCTCGTCACCGTCGAGGTTCAGAAGGTCCTTGGTGACCTGGAGCTTGTCCTGACACTCGCCCGAGGCTGGAGGCTGGTAGACGACCACCGGGTTCATCCTGTGGTTGTTGAACCGGAACTCGATGATGTCGAGGTAACCGCAAAGGGCGGACCCGTCGATCTCGTACTTGCCATTGCCCCGGAGCGCCACGCCGAGCTGGTGTTTCCAGAAGCTCATCTTGCGCTGGTCGGGAACGATCTCCTCGCAGTGGAGCGACCAGTCGATAACGGTCGTCTGCCCGGCCACCGCCGCAACAGACGCTTCTTCGACGTCAATCGTGTAGCCGAGCGGCGTGACAAGGGTAACGTTGTAATCCCCCGGTTCGAGTTCCGCGGTGTAGAACCCCTCGATATCAGACTCCAGGATCATGACCAGGTCGCCGGTTCCGACTTCGTACACGTCGACTTCGGCTCCGAGCAGGGCACTTTCCGGAATGGGGCAGTCTCCATAGACGAGCCCCGCCAGGATGGCTGGACCGGACGCCTCACCGAACACCGAGACGGTCTGGTCGCCCGCGTTGGGCACATAAAACGTCCCCGATCCCGTCGGGTCGAAAACGACCATCTGCGGGTTCTCACCCGCCGTGAGCGTATAGAGTACCTCCAGTTCGATCGGAGGAACGGTCGCATCGGGAGATCTGATGACCGACACGGAAGTTCCGACGTCGAGCCCCAGAACCAGAATAATGTCGCCCTCCTGCTGCACGAGGAAGAGCAGCGCTCCGTCGGGACTTATCGTCACACTCTTCGAGCCGGAGCCGGTCTTGACGGTGGCGATCACCTGGTTCTCTCTGTTGCTTCCCTCCGCCACGTCGAAGACATAAACGTCGCCAAGGACGTCGAGCAGGATGAGGAGCGCTCCGTCGGGCGAGATGGTGACGGTCTTTGTGGACGTCCCGGTCGATACGGTCGCGATGACACCGTAGTCGAGCGCACCCAGAACGATGTATCCGTCATCGGTGCCGACATATATCCGGCCGTCGTCGGGCGATAACGTAACACTCTTCGACGACGTGCCGGTCTTGACGGTCGCGACGACGTTGTGAAACGTCTCGCTCAACTCGTTGCTGTCGATAATGCTGAGGTCGTTGGACGACAGGTTTGCCACGATCACGCGGTCGCCGGCGCCGGTGGCCACCAGGTCAACCGGATGGGTGCCGACATTGAGCGAAGCGGTCACCGTGTGATAGTCGGGCGACGCGGGGTCGAGGTCGATAATCGACATGTCACCCGAGAGCCGGTTGACAACGTATGCATTCAGGCCGTTGGGGTGGATGGTAATCGCCCACGGCCCGTCGCCGACTGGAATGCCCGGCAACGCGGAAAACGTCGCCAGATCCATGGGAATCACGAGGTCGGCCTCGGGCGAGACGGCGTATCCCAACGCGCCGTCGGGCGACACCGTTACACTCTTGGTGGCAGAGCCGGTTTTTACAGTGGCGACGACGTCGTCGTACAAAATGGACGTACTCGGTATCAACACGTAGTACGGGACGGCGTTCGACGTAACTCCGTTTGTCATCACGCTGATCCACCCAGATTCGACGCCAATGGGAACGGTCACATTCAGAAAGTCCAGTGCTCCGTCGTCGGGGGTCACCTCGACGGAATTGAAGAGCACGGTGTTGAGCTCATAAAACGGATCGAAACCGGTGCCCGAAAGTACCAGGTCCACCATGACCGGACTGGCCGGGGGATTGACCGCGGTCAGCTTCAACGGCGGCGGCGTCCCCGTCCGGAAAGTTGTGATCTGGGGATTATCGAGGGCTCCGCCGTCGGTGTCCACGATACCGGCCATAATGAGCACCGTGTATTCGGTGTCATATTCCAGCGTCTGGATCGGTGTGAGCGACAACTTGCGATTGTCGTCGGCAAAACCGGTAATCGTCGGCACCGCCGTCGCGCCGCCGTCTTTGGCGAGGGCAAACGCCGTGGCCGAAAAATAACGGTCGACCGGCCGCGTGAAGGTCGCCTGGATCACCGTGGTGACGCTCACATCGAGGAGGCCATTCTCGGGCGCGAGAAACGCAAGATGCAGCAGCAGTGTTTCCGGGTCCGCGATGCCCGATGCCGAAAACAACAGCGGTGAGCCCTGGAGACCCAGCGCCGATGCCGTGATCTCCTGCACATCCTCCAGCAAACCGAGTGTCCAGTTGACCTGTGCGTAACCCCAGGTATCGGTGGCCAGTGTCAACTGCGTCGGCATCGCCGACGGATTTGAAGCGAGGGTAAAATACCCGCCTCCCGACGACACGTCAAATGTCACCGGGATGCCGGATGATCCTTCGCCGGTGACGATGTCGATCACACGGATCCGGAGTGGTGAGGCCAGCGGCTGGTCGACGACGCCCGTCTGGTCGTCGCCGAAGACCGCGACCATTGCCTGGTCGGCGTTGAAGTCGTACACATACACTTCGTCGAGTGCCGAGCTTGCCGCGTACAACTTGGAGCCGTCGGGAGAAAATCCGAAGCCGACGGGGTCCGTGTGCAGAGCGCTGCCCAGTTGGTCGAGAACCGTCATATAGGGCGACGTCGTCAAATCGAGGTGAAAATAACCGTCATCGCGGATGTTTAATATGGCGCGGTCTCCTCGCGGCGACACGCGGATAAACTCGTCCATCACAGCCGCCGCCGTCGTAAACGAATCGGTGATGTCCACCGTTGGCAGCGCGGGATTCGACGTGTCGAGCGTGATCACCGAGCGATGGGGCAGGCCCGTCTCCTGGCTGGTGAGCACGTAGCACTTTGCCCCGTCGGGCGAGAAGGAAAGCGAAATCGGGACCTCGTCAGGATCCCCGTACGGAAAAACGACAGCGCCCACGACATCGCCGAAAGCAACGCTCGCAGGGTCGGTATCGAGTACGACGATGGCCGCCGGGTCGTCGTCGCGTACCGTCAGGTACGCATACGCCCCGCCGGGGTGGAAGACCATCTCTCCGACAACGCCGTTGAGGTTGAGCAGCGGGTCGACGATGGACGTAGTGGTGAAGTCCCCCGTCACAATCGCGGCAACGTGTACACTCGCAAGCTCCGGTTCGGCGGCAAGCAGGTACAGGCCGTCGGGACTGATCGCAAGGTTGCCGATGCCACCCCCGCCGAAGTCGAGTGTGGTTACCGGCGTGCCAAAACTGCCGCTCCCGGGTTCTATGTCGAATACCGGAACGACCGGCTCACTCGCCGATGACAGGAGAACGCTTCGGGCGTCCGGTGATACCACCACGTCGGCCACGGCCGAAGCCAGGGCCGGCGTGTCCATGATAAAGGTGTTGTAGGCCGGGCTGTGTTTGTTGGTATCCAGCAGGTACAACCGACCGTCGTCGCCGCCCACCGCGACGGCGTTACCGTCGGACGAGACGGCCATGGCGGCCGACAACTGCGGTGTTCCCGCCGGCCTGGAAGATGCGGCCAGGCGAAGCGCTCCATCGTCCGACGGTCCCAGCACGGTGAAATACATTGAGTTGGAGACGAGCGTCGCTTGTTCCGTGGTCGCTCCGACCACGGTAACGGGACCGGTGGTTGCGCCGGCGGGTACAGTGACGGCGAGCGAATAGTCGCTCAGTCGAAGCGGTGTCGCGCTGAGGCCGTTAAACGTCACCGTCGTCTGCTCCGCCGCGGCGAAACCCGAACCGCCCAGCGTCACCACCGTGCCTTCGGGACCGGCAGACCTCGAAAGAGAATTCAAAACCGAACCGGCGCCCATCGCGGTCACGACCAGCTGTTGTTCCGACTCCACGATGGAATACGCGTAATGGCCGTCGGAGGAAAATGTAACATCAACCGGGTTGACCCGCTGCGGAATACGCGTAGCGATCATGCGGTAGGTCGGTGATCCATCGCGCAGGTCAATGACGTCGAAGGTGTCGAGCTCGTAGTTGGCCGCGTACAGAAACGACCCCGCGGCCGTGATTGCGCAGCCTTTGAGAGACCCACCCGTGGGAATGTCCTGTACCCTGACGAAGTCTAACAGTGACACGACCGTCACGTAGCCGTTGCCATCGGTGACGTACGCGCGCTGGCCCACCGGATCGACCACGATGTCCCGGGGATCCGATTGCACCGCGACCTCGGTAACGAGCGTATCGGGGCCCAGGTCGAAGACGAGGACCTTGCCCGCACCGCTGAGCGCGAGAAGATAGTCGCCCGCCGGGTCGGTCGCCATGCCGCCGGTGAGGCCGGGATCCGGGGACACGAGATTGCCGATCTGTTTGTCAAAGGTGCCGCTGTTTTCCTGGACGTCCCACACCCGGATTTCGCCATCTCCGGTGGGGATCAGCGCTCGCCGGCCGGCGCGGTCGACCATAATGCCGCGCGGTTCGGCATACAGCGGCTGCTCGCTCAACGGCCCGATCGGACCGGATGCCGGGTCGGCGTTGAACCGGTAGATCTTCTGGCTCACCGCGCCCACCGCGTACACAAACCGGCCGTCGGGTGTCAGGACGAGATCGTTGAGTCCATCTGTTATAGCGACGGGGATATCGTTCAAATATTCGTTTGACCCGTCATCGATGTTGACGACTGTCAGTCCGGCGTCGGTTGCGATATACGCCCAGTCGCCGGCCGGTGAAACCTCAACGGTGCGCGGCAGGCCGGGCTGACTCACCGTCGCCGTTTCGGCGCCCCTCGCCACCTCTTCCGGGGCGAGCACCACAAAGCCGACCGGGGTGCTGGACTCCTGGGTGACCTCGTTGGTGACGGATACGGACACGACGCCCTCCGCGGCGTCGAGCGGTATCTCGAAGACCAATTGCGTTGGCGATGCGCGCACCACGTCGAGATCGGTCGTGCCAAACCACACCGTGTTGTCGTCGAGTCGGGATTCGAAACCGAAGCCGTTGATGGCAACGATCGAAGTCGGCACGCCCTTGCTGGGCGCGAGGTTGTCGATCATAACCGGCGGCCGGTCCTGCGTAATAAAGTGCAACGAATACGGAGTGCCCATGGTGTTGCCATACAGGTCGGTCACACCGGCGCCGAGTTCAAGTGTGTATTCGGTGTTAAACGCAAAACTGGCGGAGGTGATGTAGGCAAGTGTCAAGTCGTCGTTGACCAGCGCCGCGTTTCCCGGGACGAATTGCCCGGTCGCGAAGTCCGCCAGATTGAAATTACCCTGGAGGCTGTTGCCGTCGATCGGTTCGGAAAAGTTGACCAGCACGGCGGCGTCGACGGGCACGGCGGTTTGTCCGGCTGTCGGGAAAACATCCGCAATCGATGGGCCCGTCAGGTCGATATTGGTGATAAAGTTGACGGTAGTGATCGTACCCGCGAATACGCCGACCGGATCCCGCGCCAGAGCGTCGTCGTCGCTCGACTCGGCCAAGTCCCACCACTCGGGTACAAACACGGTCTCGGCGTAGTCGTAGATCATCTTGTTTATGTTTTCGGGACCGATGTACCCGATGGGCGACGTGCTGTTGAGGGGATAGATCGAGACGTAGTAGCTGTCGTCCACCACCAGCCCGACAAAATCAAAACTCCCGTCGCCCGGCATGGTGAAGTCGCAGCCCAACGTTATGTCCGCCGAGTTGACCACAAAGACGATCGCACCCGGCACGGGGTCGCCCGTCCGTCCGTTGGTGACGGTGCCGCGAATGCGGCCCATTTCCGCCACCACAGTCGCATCTGGATACGACTTCAGCATCATGAGCTCGTCTTCGACCTCGAG
>CBDVDJ010000073.1:0-9151 GCA_965372695.1 uncultured bacterium | reverse complement strand
CGTATTTCCGCAAGGTAAAGGTTTTCAACAAGTTAAAGATCATCCCCTACCAGGATTCCGGCCGCGGCATCGATATCCTGCGCCGGAACCCGGTCGCGCTGGAGAAATTCCAGGACTGGGCCCGAAAAACCGTTTCCGGGCCCTGATCCGGCCCGGTTCTACCGCGGTCGAATCAGATCGTCCGGCGCGGGACGCTGGTACTGATGTTGCGAGCGTATCGGGTATCATGATGGCCCGTAATGCCCGCAGATGGATCACGACGCTTCTCGTCGCGGCCGGCTGGACGCTTGCGTCCGGTATGCCCACCGCCGCCCAGGAGCCGGATCCAGCGCTTTCCGGGGCCCCGGCGGAGACCGTCAAACGAGATTCCGACCGTTCGTTCGACTCTTCCATCACCATCCCCGAGCTTTTCGAGAAGGCGAGAGAGGCGTTCGGGATGAACAAGATGGACCTTGCCGGCGAGTTCTACCGGGAAATCCTGATCCGCGATCGATCCAACGTCCGGGCGATGATGGAGCTGTCCAACGTGTACGAGCGCAGCGGCCGTCTCGAGTATGCGCGGGGCCTGCTGGTGAGATCGTCGAAATTGCTGCCCGGAAACGAGGACATCGCCGACCGGCTGGCGGCGGTTGAACACATACTCGCGATCGTGTTGTCGGCCGAGGTCGACTCCCTGCTCGCAAATCAACTGTATGAACTGGCGCTGCCCAAGTTGTCCGTCCACTTGAGCATCGAACCCGACTCCCCCGAACTCCTCTATAAACGGGCGCTGTGTTATTCACACCTGGGCCGTCCCGACGCCGCGCTGTCCAGCGTCGACCGCGCGCTCCAGATCAACCCGATCGAGAAATACTACAAGTTGCGCTCCTCGCTCCTCAAAGATCTCAAGACGATGGAGTCGAAGGAAAAAGTGGCGGAAGTCAAAACCCTGCTGCAGTCGGGCGAAGAAGGCAACGACCAGCGGGCGCTGGAAGTTCTCGGTGAAATTCTCCAGTCTGACCCCGACCACACCTGGGCCAGGGCGGAATTCCTCCGTTTGAGCGCCGCGGGCCAGACGAACGCCGACACGACCGGCTCACGCTCCGTGCAGGAAATCGCAATATCCGCCACGACCGCCGTCATGGGTGCCGCGCGCGGCGCCGGCCGACTCGTCGCCCGTCACCTCAGCGCCATTCTGCTCCTGGCCGCCGTGATTATCGTATTCCGGTCTCCGCTCACGCGCCTGATGACACGGTGGCTGACGCCGCAATCGTTCCTCACCGGACGCTTCCCGAAGTTCACGCTGACGGAGATCCTCATCGCGCTCAACTCCGAGTCGCACACCGGGATCCTGCAGGTAAAGGGGGAAGGATGCCGCGGAAAGATCTACATTGAAAACGGTGAACCGTGCCATTGCGTCGTGGGCAAACTCCAGGGAGTGAACGCACTCCACCACCTGATTTCGAACACCGGCGACGGGAACTTCGAATTCGCCGACGGGTCGATCCCCCTCAGCCGTACCATCGACACGCCGCTCAGCGTCGTGCTCGTGGACCAGGAGAGCGGCGGCCCCGGACGCGCGGCGCAGCGCCGCAAACGCGCCGAGGCCCGCACCAAAAAACCCAAGTCAAAGATGAAAGAGTTACTGGAGTCCAGAACGGACAAGTAGCCCGGCCTGGTGGCCGTTCACTGCGGTTCAGACCGGCTCGAGGCCGCGGACCATCGGGGCGTCCTCTCTCGCATCCACGAGTTCGGTCCGGGGCGCCCAGACGGTGGGAGTGCCGTCGCCTCCGCCGTTACCGGCCAGAAACGACACGACGTGATCGAGTTCGGCCGCGGAACGCCCCGCCAGCGCGAGATAGACCGTGCCGTGCGGCTCGCCCCGCAGGACGGCGTCCCCCGGGGAAAGAACCGTGGAGATCCTCCCGAGCAGCTCACGGACCGGCCCGTGCGCAGATGCGACGAAGTCGTCGCCGGCTTCCCCGCCCATGTCGCAGCGGACGAAGTGGAGTGCGGGCCCGTCCTCGTCTCCGCACTCGCACACCTCGCGCAACCGGCGTGAGGGATCGAGGAGGTCCTTGTTCCGCTCGAACAAAGGATACCTCGGCAGCACGATCAGCGCCCTCTTGTGGTCCTCGTCTTTTTCCATCGAGAGTTCGCCGCCCAACCGGCCAACCAGGGCCCGATACGCGCGCGTTTCGAAATCAAGGGACGGAAGCGGCCGTTGGGCGGGATACCCCGTATTCGGGACCGGCGCCGGCAGGTGGTCGACACGGAGATCGAGACGGTACTCTTGCCGCACATCGTCGTAGTCGACTCGAATCGAACGGCGCGAGTTCGCCGACGCCGCGCCGAGCATACAGTCGGCAACGGCGAGCAGGTGGGCAGGGTCGGTAAACGCATAGAGGGGAGCTCCGGCGGGACAACCATCGGCACGTACCACGGTGATTTCTTCGTGGCCCGTGCCGCGGACGATCGCGAAGGGACCGTCGAAGGTGCGACTCGGGAGCGAGTCCAGAATCTCACCGAGGTCGATCAACTGCCGGCACACACACCGCTCACCCGACATCATCTGCAACAGGTCGAGCTGGTTCTCGATCAGCGCGACGACTCGTTCGATATTTCGCCTGCTGATCTGAGCCAGGTTCTGCTGAGACGGATCGAGCACACCGCGCAATTGCGAGAACAGACCGTCCATCGCGAGCTTCATCGCCGTGACGGGTGTACGCAACTGGTGCGACAGATCGATGAAAAAGTCCGACCGCAGTTCGTCCAGGCGCTGAATCGTCTCGTCCACACCTTCGTGTGTGGTCCCGCCGTTGTCTGCCGGATAGATGCGTTTCATTGCCCCCCGGGAACGCGGCCGGCCGTCCGGCGACGTCCACTGGTGATGGATCATGATGTCGTATGGCTGAGGGTTGCGCATCACTGTATGGCAAGGGGTGTGCCATGTGTCAACATACTGTTATAATGGGAGTTATGAGGAATGGAAAGGGACCGGTATCGCCCTTTTTGACCCTATGGGAAACGGTGGGAAACCGGACCTTCCGGGTAGAATTACCGCCCCGGCGGCCTCCCCGGTAGCAATCTGCGACGGCGGCCCGTCAGGGTGCAATCCGCCTCAATAAAAGACCCTGATCCCCGCCGTGAAAGCGTAGTCGCTCACACGCTCCTCGCTGTCTCCTCCCTCGACGTGCGCCGAGGCGACGAAGGTCAGCCACTGTGATCGTCGATAATCGATCGTGGTCACCAGAACTTGTCTCGAGCGACCCGATTCATAGAAAAACCCCATGAACCCCGCACCGAGCCTGAGCGCGCCGGACGCAAACGGAAAGAACATACCCCCGCCGATGCGGCCGTAGTGCCCGTGGAGTTCGTCCTCGGGCACGTCTTCGGGTTCTTTGGAGACGTATGCGCCACCACCCCACACCCACAGTTGAAAGTGGTCGAGCGTGTCGACGTACGCGACTCCCATCTGCAGGTCGATACTCCGCGAGGAATAAGGCCAGACACTTATCGTGCCCGTTCCGGTACGCAGTGCACCCGTCAGCTGGAGTACCCGGGTGGGCGCGTGGTACAGCCGCGTCCGGGCGCGAAGGGTGACGTCTCCGAAGCCGGTTTCGACAATGGTGGAATCGAGAAAGGTGATGATCGGGATATCGATCTCGAACAGTGTGCCGGTTTTGAGGGGGAAGGCCGCGTCGATGAAGTAGAGGTTTGCGTCTCCGGCCGCTCCATGGCTGCGCGCGAGACGCGCGGCCAGCGCGCTGGCCTGGGGTGCCGTCACAAACGCAATTTCGCCGGCGATGTCCACGTAGACACCGGCGGCGAATGCCGGGTTCCAGGGCAGGAGTACGCTGAGACAGATCGAAACGCCGACTGCCAGGCCGGCTGCCAAGCCGGCCACCGGGCCGGCCACCGGGCCGGCCACGAAACCGGAGACGCGACATCTGCCCGCTCTGGTGCGCTGGACTGATTCCCTGCTAAACCACACCTTCGAGCAGCTTTACTTTGCCCTGCCTGAGAAACTGAACCACGATAACGCTCCGGTTGCCGGGCAGGGTGTCTTTGGAGAGGACCTTGCCGAAGTCGTTCCAGGACCGGTGATGAATCACCTCGCCCACCTCGTACTCTTCCGCTTCGACATAGTCTCTGGCGTTGTCGACATCGAGATCTTCGAGCGCCACCGAGTCGTCGTCGGAGGCGTTCGAAGATCCGGCTTCCGTGAGATTCTCGGGCATGTAAGGCAGAAAGCCTTTACAGCCCGGACACTTCAGCCATAACACACTCTCGTTGCTCCCCTGCTTGATGATCTCCATCTCGAACTCGGACTTGCAAACGGAGCAAAACTGTTTAATCGTTTTCGAATCGGTTCCTTGCATTTGTGCCGTCCCCACCATCAGGTGACCGTGATACGGCAACACTCCTCAGCTTCTTCCTGCGTATTGAACTTCATCCCGCAGAGCGTGCAAGTGTAACTACCGTCCAGCCGCCCTTCCCTCTCTGCTTTTCTCAACAACTGAACAAACTTTACGTACTCTTTGTCCCTGACAAGCACCCCGTTTTTTTCCTGCTTCTCCATACCTGTTCTCCTTCATTTCGAAGTCCGTAAACCGGTACGACTTTTCTACTTGCGTGGGTTGGAATACACAGGATGCTGTGCGTTAACTTGGGCATACCACAATATATTGTGGAACCCTAGTGGAATCAGGGTCCCTCGTCAAGCACAAAATGCGGGTCAGTACTGAAAAAACAAACGTGCGGCAACATCGTTGAAACTAATATAGTCGAACAATGTTTTTCTTGCAAGAGCGAAGCGGAAATCAATTCTGGTGTATTTCGATCATGGGTTTCGCGTCGGATCCGGAGCCGATCAGCTCGATCGTCGTTCGCGACTCCTCCCTTTCCTTGTTCGGGATACCCGGAACGGACGGCACCGTTTTCGATTCCCTCACGCGATCGATTACACACCTGACGACACGAAAGATCGGGACATCGTCGCACAACCACACGTCGAATACGTCGACGTCGTTTTTCAACAGCTTCACCCTCCCCATATCGATTTCTCTGTGGCCGTCAACGACCATGTGCTTGTGGTCACAGGTGAAACGCCCGTACGGCGTATCCAGTATCTCGTCCGGCGTCAGCACCCAGTCCGAATCGGCGGTGGGGTTGGAAAGCGACAGTTGCTCGAGGTCGGCCGGATCGGCCGGTTCGACGGCGCCATTTCCTCTTTTGATATATAATTCAGATACGTACTGTACCAGTGAATCCCCGGGAGCCAGCGTCTTGATTTTAGATGAGATAAGAGCGCTTGCCACATCCCGCTCCGCCGCGGTCCCACCGAGGGGGCCGCTTTCGAGCTCCAGCCACCAGGCCACCACGCCATTTCGCCGGGTCTGACCGGTAACGGCAATGGTCACCACGGTCGAGTCGCTCACCTCCATGATCTCGTCGACCACCAGGTATCGGCACCAGGCGCCGATCTCGAACTCGGCGTCGCTCAGCGCGACGCCGGGTATGAGGAATCCGTCCCCCCCTGATCCGCTCGCCGGCGCCACGGCCGCCACGGCGGCGGCCACGGCGGCGAAACGAACGGCGTTAATGAGCGATTTTCTTCCAGGCTTTTTCATAGTCGAAATCGGGATCCTGTTCCCGGGTGTGACACCTGTTACAACTCTCCACGGCAACCGACCGATAGGAACCGCCACGATTGTGGTCGATGCCGGGGCCGTGACACGCCTCGCACTGGACGTCGATCAGGTCGGCCGGAGCTCCAAGCCGGCGGATGCCGGCGAAACCGCCCCGCTCTCCGTATCCGGTAACGTGGCATCCCACGCAGCTGTCGTCGTGGTGAACGAACTGCGAGGACAGCGTCCGGTACGCACGGGCGTGTGCTGTTTGTTTATACACCTCGAAGGCGGCGGGGTGGCACGACATGCACGACCCAACGCCGAGATACACATCGGAAACATGGCTGGTGGCACGTGACGCCTTGAGTTGTTCCCTGGCGAAGAGGATCTTCTGCTGCTTCCGGTTGTCCTCGTCGAACTCGTCCAGCAAGGCGGCCATGTCAGCGTCGTCCGGGACATTGGCGCCGAGGAAGTAGATCTTGTTGTTGGTGTCGACAATGGTGCCGGTCTCGTCGAGCGCCACGCGCAGGTTCCCGATGTTTTGTCCCTGGGCCGTGGCCAGGTAAACGGGCACGGTACCGACCATCACCGGCTCGATCGACTGCCAGTTCCGCGCGTTGTGGCCCCGGATCACCAGGTCGATCCCGGGAAAGTCGGGCAGCCGCATCTCGAGATCGAACTGGTCCATGTGGGCGAGCAGGATCAAGACGTCACACTCGGCGCGCGCCTCGGGCAGTACCGCCGCGACCGCTTGCCACGGCTCCTTGATGACGTAGGTCATCGCCTCCACTTCGCCGCTGGTTCCGACGGCGCGAGACTTGGTCTCGGGCGACAGGAGCGCGACAAACCCGAACCTGACACCATTTCGTTCGACGACGATATAGGGGGGAAAAGCCGTGCCCAGCTCTTCCTGGAGCGGTGTCGTCCGCCGGCTGACGGCCCCGCCCTCCTTGGCCACGATGTTGGCGCAGGTCACGTTGAGATCGTACTCGTCGACGTCTCCGACCAGTTTCTCGAGGCCGTAGTTGAGGTCCATTTCGCCCACGGCGATGGCGTCGTAACCCAGGTACCCCATCATCTTCGCGATAAAATGCGACTTGGGTTCGTTGAACTCGCCGGCACCGCCATAGAAATCACCGGCATCGCACATGATCACGGGCTTCGTGGCGTTGTCCCTGAATTGTGAAATAAGGTGCGCCCTCCGGGCGAACCCGCCTCCGGCATTGTTGTTTCAGCCGCAGGGACGGTAATATCCGCGCGTATCGCTTTGGTACACGAGCTGGAACGACTTGAAGCCCTGTCCGCCGCCGGTCTGTCCGACCGTTGCGGGCGCGGAAAAGAGCACCAGAATCGACGCCGCGGCGAGGAGTCTGCTCATGCGTGATAGTCCTTTCTCGTGGTTCGTAAAGGTCTGGTATGTATAGGGAAAGATAACATACGGCCGGGGCGGCCACAAGATTGGCGAATGGGACAGAAAAGCAAAAGGCGGGGCACCTGACTGCGGTCCCGCCTTTTGCATCAATGGGTAGATACCCGTTTACTTGCGGATTCGATCCTTCAGCGCGCGGCCGGCGGAAAACGCCGGGAACTTCGACGCCGGAATCTGGATCGACTCGCCCGTCTGAGGATTCCGTCCTTCGCGTTTTTTGCGCTTCCTTATCTGGAAGGTGCCGAATCCTGTAATCTGCACCTTGCGGCCAGATTTGAGCTCGCTGGCGATGATCCCCTGCTTCGGCACGGTGCTGAAAATCGCGTCGACGACCATCTTCGAATCTTTGAGGGTGAGGCCGGTCTTGTTGGCCACTTTTTCGACTAGTTCTGTCCTGTTCACGATATCACCTCCTTGGGGTCCTTATGCGCACTTTATGGCCCGCCGGAAAAATCTGTCAACATCAAATGTGTTGTTTTTCGCATAAGAATGCGATTTTTCTCGATCTGCTGTTTCTGGTCTTTCGCGGCGGCGGCCGAGGGGCCGTCAGTAGTTGGTGAACGTCGAGCCGCTGGTGATGCCGGAGGCGAATCCACCGAGGCCGCGCTGACCGGTTTCGCCGTAGAGTTCGGGGTGCGCCTTGATAGCGATACGAAAGTAGAACTGCCATTCTTCGCCCAGCAACTGGCGGGAAAGACTCATCTCCCAACAGTGGAGGTCGCGGTGAATCCCGAAGTTCTGACCGTTCATCTCGCGCTGCTCCAGGTCGTAACTCGTCCAGTACGTGAACCGCCAGTTCTTGGTCAGGTCGAACTCGCCGGCCAGGTCGACGGTCGCCCGCGGGTCGGAGTTCAGCGAGTTGTTGTAGCTGAAAGCCATTCGCAGGCTCCAGGGCATCCGGCCTTCCTTCAGCGCCAGCTCGCCCGCTACCGGCTGGTCCGTCTCGATTCCCCCCATCGCGTACCGGTCGACTTCCACGTCCCGGCCGCGGCCGCCCGTCGTATCCGACGCGGCGACGATGTTCAATTCTTCCACCGTTATCTTGTCCGATCGCCCGAACGGGTGCGTGCCCCGCAGGGTGAACCCCGTCTGAACGCTCGTCGAGAGCAGCTTCTGCTCGTAAGGGTCGAACGACTGGTTCATCGATATGTTGGTCCCCAGGGCCCGCAGATTGACCGAGCTGCGTATGTCGCTCCACCCCTCGTTCCTCTTTGCCTCCGGATTGTAGCTGGACGAGAGCGTCCAGATGAGGAACCCCGATATCTTCTGAAGCTCTTCCTCTCCCTCTTCTTCGATTTCTTCCGGTCCCGTGGGGGCCAATTGGGCTTGCAGGTCGGGGAGGCGCTCCGCCGCGGCCGCCGAGTTGCTGCCCGGCGTGCGCGTCACCAGCTCATTGCCGCCGGCGGCGGGCCCCCCGCCCAGCGCCTTGCGCACCATCTTCAGATCAAACGTGTTCGTCAATCGTACGCTGAGCGACTGCGACCGGTCACTCGAGCCCGTCTCGGGGCGAAAACTGTAGGAGGCCGCCGGCTGGAGGCGGTGACGGACCCCGCGAAGGCGCCCGATCCTGGGATAGAAGGTCCCGTAGAAATTGGTGCTGGCATTGGCGCCCAGCCCCCACCGGAACTCGTTCTCGGTTTCCTCCACACGGTTCGCCGCGATGAAGGTGGTGTCCCCGAACGCGTCCACGAATGAGTGGGCGGACGTGTCGACCACCGTTCTCGTCCACGTGTTGCTCGACGTGAGCGTCGGCGACAGGTTCACGAAACTGATCTTCTGCGGGCTCTGGAAGTTGAGCGACTGCCTCGACGTGATCGTCTCCGAAGTCACGAATTCCCATTCGTTCGTATTGCGCTGCGCGTTGAATCCCGGCGAGTACTTGACTCCCGTGAGGAGCTTTTCCCAGAATCCCCGGGCGGCGTCCCGGTTTCTCTCGCCGAAATAAAGATCCCGCTGCGGGATCGAGAGCGTGAGTTTCGGCAGCGTCGACCGGATACGCACCACCTTGGGGTCGGTTACGTTGAGTTTCTGCATGCGGTCGGCCGACAGGTTGAGGCTGACGACGTCCCAGGACTTCGCCACCACCAGCGTGGAGCGGATCTCGCGGTCG